>NZ_JADPIE010000003.1:0-300000 GCF_015666175.1 Halonatronomonas betaini
AAACAGCAGTATGATATAATTATATTAAGGGAAAGCGAGGAAGCTATGCCTGAGAAAATTACTGATGGTAAAGTTAAAAAAGGTTATGCAGTTGATGATGGTGATGTTCAAGAGTCCATAGAGTTTTATCTGCATCTTGTCCAGGAAGAAGAAAAGAATAATTATCTTGAGAATGTTGAAGATGCCAGCAATGATGAAGTTACAAGCAACATTGTAACGCCAACCAATACTAAAACTCCAGGAAATGAAGATGTTAATAAAGCAGAGGTTAATGACTCAGGGGTCAAAGATCCAGCAACCGTGAAAAATCCCCATGACAAATTATTCAAAAATTTATTTTCAAGTCCGGAATTTTTCAAAGACTTCTTGAAGGTAAGTGTTGGTGAAGACTTTGCAGATAAGTTGGTTGCTGGCAGTTATGCAGAGGCAAAGACAGATTTCATCGGCAGAGATTTGCAGGAGTATTACAGCGACATCATATATACAGCCAGAGTAGGGAAGACCGAGTATCAGTTCGCATTTTTAATCGAGCACAAATCCTATCCAGATAAGCAGGTAACATTCCAGATCTTAAATTACCTCCAGAAGATGCTTGAGAAAAGCTGGAGCCAAAAGAAATTCATCCAGCCAGTACTGGCCTTTCTTGTCTATCATGGCGAAGGCAGCAGCAGACTAATAGATTTCGATGCAGAATACAGCCATCTCCCAGAAGAGATAAAGTGTGATCTATTCGGCGTAAAAATCAGAGAAGTTAATATAACAGAGCTGGACCCCAATGCGATAAGCAATAACCTGCTCTATATTTCTTATCTGCTGGTAAGTATCAACCGTGCAGAAGATAAAAGACATCATATCGAGTTCATCCTAAAGCAGATGGGCAATAGCAAAGACAGGAAATTAAGTGAATTCGCCAAAGAGAAATTAGATATAGTATTATATTACCTCTTTAACATGACCGAATTGCCCTATCAAGAGCTTAAAGAAATTATTGAAAAATATTTTACCGAGGGGGTAGATGAAATGAAAACAACAGCTGACCAATTAAGAGAAGAGGGAAGAGAAGAAGTAAGGGGAGAAGAATTAATAGAATCAATTAAATTAATGTATGAAATGAAATTTAACAATAAAATTTCAGATGAAATAATAAAAGTTCTTGAAAACCTAAGTGTGAGTGAATTACAAAAAGTAAGAAACATGATACCAGAAATGGATTCCCAGGATAAGTTTGAAGAATTTATAAGAGAATAAACCTCCACCCTAAATCATCAGGCCAGAGCCCCAGCCCTGGCCATTTTTTTATGCCAGATCAAATAAATTTTCAAAACCTAAATTATATATAGCAGATTCAAACTAAAACCTACATTATATATAGCTATTAAAAGTATTCCTACATTATATAAGATAAATAACCTGGTACCTCCACAGCAGCCAGATCCAGCAACACACCTCTAATCTTTCACCTCCAATAGCATATCTCCTATATCAGATCGCCAGGCCCTTAATTATTAATTCCAATCAACCCACCAATCACAGCCCTGGCCAGCTTTCTAAAATAACCCCCATCCTCCAGCAACTCCTGGTCCCTGGTGCCAGTCAGAAAGAGAGGCTCAATCAACACCGCGGCCATCCTGGTCGCCTGCAGCACATGAAACCTGTCGCTGGTCTTAACGCCCCGGTCAGGCAGCTTCAGCCGATCAACCATCGCCGACTGCAAGGCCCTGGCCACAACCTCCCCGGTCCCACTCCCGGGGAAATAAAAACATTCAGTCCCACTGGCCCCGGCGCTAGCCGCCCCATTATGATGCACAGATAAAAAGAGATCAACGCCATAGCCATTGGCCAGCTCAGTCCGCCTGCCCAGGGCCATATCATAATCGCCGCCCCGGAGCATATAAGCATCCAGGCCAGCCTCAAGTGCCTGGCCAAAAATCTCCGCCCCGAGCCTGAGGTTCAAATCCTTCTCCATTATTTTATCGCTTTCAGGCCTGGAAATAACGCCGCCGGCTCCAGTATCGGCCCCGGTCTCACCACCTGACCTTATATTACCGCCAGCCCTGGCCACAGCCCCAGGATCACCGCCCCCGTGGCCAGCATCAATCGCAATCGACCCAATCAACCGCCTGCCCCTCAACTCATCGCCCTGGCCCATAATCCCATTAACATTTCCATCCATTTTACCGCCTCCTAAAAAATTTTTTAAAATCCAGCAAAAAATCATTAAATGCACCCACCCCCTGTATTTATTCCAGCCAGAAGGTGATAGAATTAAAAAGTAAGTTAAAAGACCTCCAGAATCTCTCGCCCCGGGGCAAGGTCTATAGCCAGCCAGGCTATCAACCACCACAGCTACCCCAGAGAGAGGAGGCAGCCGCATGGAGGAGATCATCGAACTCTTTGTCAACTACGGGTTCCCGGCAGCAATCTGCATCCTCCTATTAACCAGGGTAGATAAAATCCTTATCTCCCTGGTCGAATCTGTCGCCACTGTAAGGGCCATCCTGGAAGAACGCTCGGCCAAAAAGTAAGCCGGCCAGGTTAAGGTTACGGCCAGCCTCATCGCTAGCCAGGCCAGAATTGACCGCCAGCCCTGGCCAAAGTCACCAGTCAGGAGCCAGGCTTATTTACGGCCAGAACCCCTCAACCAGGAACCAGCTGCACCGGCAGAAGCTACCGCCAGTCAGGCGCTAAGCCATCGCCGGCCAGCTGAAAGAACCACCGCCAGCAGGCCAGCTCACCGGCCCTGGCCATCATCACCGCAGGCAAGGCCAAAAGCAACCGCAGCAGGGAGCGCCATCCCAAAGTCAGCCGGATTCCAGGGAAGAACGTCTGGCAAGCGCACACCAGCCGGATTCCAGGGAAGAACGTCTGGCAAGCGCATCGCCAGCTGGATTCCATGGAAGATAATCCAGCAAGCGCACACCAGGCAGGACTCCACCAGAACCAGGCGAGATTCCTGGAGAGACCACCTGGCAAGCGCACACCAGGCAGGATTCCACCAGAACCAGGCGAGATTCCTGGAGAGACCACCTGGCAAGCGCACACCAGGCAGGATTCCACCAGAACCAGGCAGGACTCAAGGGTCACCAGGCCAGATTCCACCAGAACCAGGCCAGAATCAAAGATCACCAGCCCACTCCCTGCTCAACAGCCAGCGGCTCAGCCTGCACCACCCAAAAAAGGAGAGGATCACCATGGCAAAAGTAACCGCACCACTCTTTTCAATCGAGGCCTCAGGCAAATTCGGAGACTCCATGGTCTTCGGCAAATGGAAAGGCATCAACTATGTAAGAATGCATACAAAGGCCAACCAGCCCAACACCAGAGCCCAGATCGCCGTCAGAGACAAATTCCGCCAGGCAGCCGCACTCTATCAGCGCCTGTCCGGTAGCGACAAAGCCGCCTGGAAAAGAAAAGCCGCAGGCCAGCCGCTAACAGGCTACAACCTCTTTATCAAAAGAGCCAAGGCCATAATCAACTCCATGCCCGTCTTTAACCTGATCTCAGCCGTCGAAATCGAAGAAGAAGCCACAGACAGCTGCACCATCAGCTTCATGGTCGATAAAGACGGCCCGGTCGAAATCAGATACGGCAACACACCGACAGCCCTCCATAACAGCACAACAGTTATGGCCGCAGCCGGCGAAATCAACTTCGCAGATCTAGAAGACCTGGATCCAGAATCAAACTACTACTTCACAATCGACCAGGAGACCCAGTATCTATTTCCACCGACCACAATCGACTCATATACAGTCGGTGCCGAAGGCGCCAACGCAGTCCTATATGCCGTAACAGCGGTCATCGCCGGCAGGGAGACAAACCCCAGCATGGCCCACATGAGCTCAGTCCCGGACTTCGACGTCTTCGATGACGACAACTTCGTCGAAATCAACTGGCAGCCAGTCGATGGCGCCGAAGAATACCGCATCTACCGGATGGAAACAACCGGTGACCATCCAACAGGTCTGGTGGCCATCAACCAGTACTCCAGCTTCCAGGATACCGGCCTTACACCAATCAAACCAGACATCATCCCGGCCAAAGAAAATACCGCCCGCCACTTCGCCGGCGAGGCCGGAATCTACAGCTTCCAGACCATCTAACCAACATCTAACCAGGCACTAACCAGACTCTAACCACCAACTAACCAAACCAACCAGATAACTATCCCCTGAAGAGCCTGGCAATCGCCAGGCTCTTATTACGTTAAACCGCCACCAACCCTACACCAACCCTACATCACCACTTCCCCCCCTCAATCTGATAGGCTGCCGAAAACCCACAGCCGCCATCCTCCTCCAGCATAAACCAGTACCAGGCCTCCTTATCCAGGCCATCAATCATAAACCCGCCAGCACCGGTATCAAGAGTAAAAGCCTTCTCCAGCATCAAAATCCTGTTATAGCCACCACCGACCCCCCCAATCTCCCTGTCGGCATAACAGGAATAATGGCCCCCGCCAAAGATCACATTATAAGTCGCCGAACTCTCGCCATAAAACCCCACATCCAGCAGCCGGCCACCCTCAACCCTCAGACTATCACAGGTATGGATATCAACCCCATAAACCGGCAGAAACTCCTGGCCGCCATAAAGCGCCTTCATCGCCTTCTTCATAAAAAGGTTATGGCCATTAATAGCCAGCCCCGCCGTCATCTGATTATAGGCCTCCCTGTCAGCTTCAGTCAACAGCCTGGAAAGCCCGGCCGCCTCCCTGAAAATATTCCTGCTCTTTTTCACAGCCTCACTATTTCCCCCATCATGTTTGACATAACTCCTCACCAGCTGCCTCCCATTCCGCTGAAAAAAGACCACCTCGTCATTTAACTTACCACTTGCCGCCATCGACATCAGCGGCGCCTTAACCTCTGCCATAAAAATCATCTCCTCTCATAATTTAAAGCCATGCCTCAACCAGCAATCCTCGCCTCAACCAGCAATCCCAGCCTCATCTTAAGCTAACTCTCGCCCCAACCAGTCACATCATAGCTTCGCCTCAAACCAACTCCCGCTCCGGGATCCCGGCTAATCGCATCAAGCCCCAAGCCCCAGCGCCTCGGCAATCAACTCCGCATCCGGCACCATCTCCTCAAAACTCCCGACCAGCTCCAGCTTCCCACCATTAGCCCCGCAGATACTGCAAACTTCAGCCTCCAGCCCGCCCTCGCCAACAATCAAAACCAGCTGATTCCCACAGCTATTACATTTAACAATTATCACCATCATCAATTCCCCCTTATCATAATTTAAAAAACAAGATCCCTGCCCTCGGCACCGCAGATAACACACTGCAAATCATAAAGATCCTCGCCATCATAAAAACCAAACTCACTGAGCTGGCCGCAGTTCTCACAGTAAATCCCCTCAAGCATCCCAATCACCTCCCTTCAGCCATAACCAACCAGCAAAGCTATCCACTAACTAAATTATACTAACCATCTGCCTGGCAAAAAAGAACCACCGGGAGCATTGAATGCAAAAACTTAAAAAAATAAATAAATTTATAAAAATAAATAAAATTACAAAAAACCACTTGACACAATTTATAGAATATATTATAATTAATTAGTTTACTTTGAGAATAACTTCTAAATACTAGATAAAAATACCATGTAAAATATAATAACCAACAAATAAAATATAATACCCATAATATTCTTCAGAGCAAACAAAAAATTATCAGCAGCATAAGCCCCGGGTCACCGGCAACAGATGCCCTGGGGCAAAAACATGCCTGAAATCAGAGAGAGGAGTGATCATAATAACAGGGAAAAATAGGAGGACAGGCTATAGATTCACAAATAACCAGCTCCAGGATTTCTTCAAAGGCAAAGCATTAAAACTCAAGCGTCCACCCTCCAAAAGGGAGATAGACGCCGATCCAGAGCTACCATCGTACTCCACCTACCTCCGCCGATTCGGCGGCAAAAGCAATATCTGCAATATTTTGCAGATAGATAATATCCCGGCAGATATCCACCGGCAGCTCTGCCAGGACTGTACCCTAAACCCCACAAGCTGCAACCAGGACCCATTTGACTGCGCCAGCGAGGCCAATCTCTATTACCGGTCCACAAACTCAAGAAAACTAATATAGGTAGCTGGTACCCCCCTTAAACATCGCTAATATTAGCAGCACCAACAGTTGACACCAGTTATCAACAGGTGCCAGGCACCTAAGGCATAACCACGAACCACCTGGCCAGACCGATACGCCAGGGAGGGCATAACCATGCCAAAAGTTGTGATATATAACACAATCATAAAATAAAAGATTAGGAAAAAAAGGAAGAGGTGTATAAAATGACAACAAAAACAGAGACCAAACCAGCAGAAAGAGAGACAAAACCACATATCAACCCGTTTGTACAAATAGACAGTAGAGTGGCCAGAGACCCGAAGATTCCGGCAACACAGAAGGCCCTCTATCTCGTCCTTAAAAGCTACAGCTGGCAGGATGGCCACTGCTATCCCAGCCAGGAGACCCTGGCCAGTGATCTAAATTTTAGCGACAGGACAATTAGAACCTGGCTTAAAGATTTAGAAAAATATGGCCTGATAAAAATCGTCCATCAGGGGATGAATGAACCAAATATCTATTATCTAAAAGATATAAACTCGATTTACAAAGAAACCGACCGGAAATCTCAGGTAAGTGAAAATAAAACCGACCGGAAACCACAGGTAAAACCGACCGGAAGCGGGTTTCCCCCTACTAATAAGCACTTGACTAATACTCAGTATATATGCCAGCCAGAGGCTGCAAATCAAAACCAGGAGACCCCGCCGGCAGACTCTCGCACCGAATCAGAATCACACCAGGGGCCAGAATCACCGCCGGCCTCAACAGGCCCATCAGCGGACCAGCAGTCATCGACGGGCCTGGACCAGGCCCCAGCAGAACCAGGAGCACCACAGGATCCAGCAGGATCATCAGCGGCCGGATCAGCAACAGAACAAGAATCACCGCCGGCCTCACCAGACCCATCAGCGGCCCGGCAGATCAAAAAAGCCAGGAAGATCCCTGGCAAAAGAGGCTACAAATACCCGGCCCAGTTCGAAGAGTTCTGGCAGGCCTATCCCAGGTCCAACGGCAAGCGGCCAGCCTATTTAAAATGGGAGAAGCTGGTCATCAACAAAAAGACACCGCCAGAGGAGATCCTGGAGGCAGCAGCCAATTACCGGGACCTCTGCCAGCTAGAGGGCAGGAGGCAGAAATTCATGCTCCACCCCAGGACCTTCCTGGGCCCGTCAGACCACTGGGTCGATTATCTCAACTCCGAGCTGGAGGCAACAGGCCAGCTGGCAACCCTGGAGGCCGCCAGAAAGAGGAATCAGGGCCAGGCAGGCCGGTCTTCAGGCAAGGCAGGCCAGAAAGCAAGAAAGCCAGGCCAGCAATCAACCAGGCCAGCCAGCCCGGCCGGAGCTAAGAGCCGCCGCAACACCAACAGCACCTCAAAGAGCAGGGCCAGGGCAGCAACTTCAGCCTTCAGCCTGCCGCCAGTCAGGGCCATGCCGGCAGACTTAGCCAGGGAGATCGACCAGGAACTAATCGAAATCATAAAAAGCAAAAACCAGAGCAACAACAAAAATCAGAGCAAGACGCCGAAAGGGGCAAAATAAAAATGGAAACTAATATGAAAATGGTAGAAAGAACAGTCATCGGAATCTGCTTAAACGACAGAAAGAACGAAAAAGGCCTGATCTCAGAGCTGATGGTCGAAATGAAATCAGAACACTTCACCGACCCGGCCTCAATCAGGATCTTCAACTATATAGAGGATAACTTCGCAAAGGGCAAGCCAATAGCCATAACCAGAATGCTCTCAGAGATCGAGATCCCTGAAAGCTATTTCGACTTAGGCTTCCTCCAGGTCGAGGAATTCGATGGGCTCCTGGACAAGCTAAAAGATGAATATGCCAGGCGCCAGCTTAACACCGCTTCCAGCCAGCTGGCCCGGCTGGCAGCAGAAAATATGTCAGCCGATCAGTACCGGTCGAAGGCAATCGAGACCGTTTTTGCCTGCACCGATAACACCTATGGCAGCAAGGAGATCTACAGCTTTTCCCAGGCCTTAGGCCTGGTCCAGGCAGACCTCACTAAAACAGCTGAGGGCGAGCCACAGGGCATCAAGACAGGCTTCTATAGCTTCGATAAGACCTTTGGCCGGCTCAGCCCCGGCTACCTGGTTCTGCTCGGCGGCCAGACATCCATGGGAAAATCTGCCCTCGCTCTCAACATCAGCTACAACGCAATCGCCAGCGGCAAGCGGGTCATGTATCTCTCCCTGGAGATGACAGCCAAGGATATCAGCCAGCGGCTCCTTTCCAGGCAGGGCAAGATCAAGGGTTCGGTCTTCCATTCAGATAAAGTCAGCGAGGCCACCCTCAAAAAGGTCGAAGAGTCAATCGACCAGATAGGCGATTACCCCCTCTATATCAGCGACAAGCGAGGGCTGACAGTCGCCGAGATCAAAGCCCAGGCCATCAGGGCCAAAAGCCGGTACGGCCTGGATATGCTGGTTATCGACTACCTCCAGAATATCGACCATGTCGAAAGGGGCAATATTGCCATCTCAGTCGGCGAGACAGTCAAGGCACTAAGAGACTTTGCCGGAGATTTAGAGATCCCGATCCTGCTCTTATCCCAGGTCAACCGTCAGGTAGATGGCCGCCCGGAGATGAGCCACCTCCGGAATTCAGGAGTTTCAGAGGAATCAGCCGATATCGTCATGTTTATTTACAGGAGCGACTATAAGGAGGAGACCAGGCTCCAGCATTCCCGGGAGGTCCAGGAGGCCGAGCTGATCATAGCCAAGGGCCGGACCAGAGGCGTCGGCTATATCCCCCTATACTGGTATCCCAACTACCAGCTCTTTAGGGACAAGCACGAGGTAGATGCCGAAGAAAAATACAGACAGTCAATCTCCTAGTCCCATTATGGAGGAGATTTCCAATAGAAATAGTATTATAGTAATAGAGGTTAAAGAAAATTAGCACAATTTACTCACAAAGGCCTGACCTGAACTCTAGCAGTCTACCAGGTCAGGTCTAAAATCAAATTATCCTAAGGAGGAGAAATAATAAGATGTTAAAATTTTTAAAAGAAACAAAGGAACAGGTCCAGGAGGAGCTCAAAGAAAATTTCAAGGAGAGAGCCGACGGCAGGAATATTAGCATGTTACTGGAGAATAAGGTCAAGGGCAAAGAGCACCAGCAGCTGGCCGCAGAAAATAACCTGACCAGGACCAGGGTCAGCCAGCTCTGCAAACCAATCGATAGAAAGCTAGGCCGGATACTCCCGGCCAGGGAGATAGAGATAGTCACCTGCCTCGATGAGATCTTAGGTGAGGATAAACTACTCTACCTGCCAGAGGCCTTAGGCCAGGCCAGGCCTGGCAGTAAACCAGCTACTTCAGCCGGCCAGGCCCAATCCGGCCAGGCCCAATCCAGCTCAGCTCAAACAAGCAAGGCCCAACCGAGCCTGGACCAGGAAAGCCTAAAGGAGCTGACAGAGGTCATCAGGCTCTATAACTTCTGTGCAGGCCGCAAGCTCTACCTCATCGCCGATCTCTTTATCAGCCGGCTCAAGCAGGCCGAGGTCAGGGAGCTGCTGGCGGCTAAAATCAGCAAGGGAGGGGCCGGTCTAACTGTTAAAAGGGCAAAGGTAGCCCTGGGCAGCAGAGGGCTCAGCCAGGCCGGTTTTAAGGCCCTTATGAGCTGTTTCAGGCATTTCCAGCCCTATGACGGCAGGGTCTATCATGCCCTCAATAAAAATGAGGTGGCCGCAGCTATCCTCTGGACCTATTTTCCAGATGGCCTCAGCCTCAGGGACAGCCAGCAGATGCAGGAATTCAGGGAGATCTTTGCAGACTTCATTCAGACCACCGGGCTCAACCATACCAGCAACTCCATGGAGACCCTCTTTAAGAACGATCAGCAGTATTCTATCAACATAGGCAACCTGGTCTTTATCCATAAAGACCGCCTGGAGGTGAACGAGGAAGCCTTAGAGGAGGTCAGGGCCTTCATCGAAGCCGACCTTGAGGTAATGGAGGAGACCAACATCCAGCGGCTCTACCCGGAGTTCAAGGGCAGGCCAGGCTTTGATTTTATCAAATCGGAGACCATGTTTTTTGCAATCCTCAGGGAACGCCTCGGCGACCAGTTCGTCTTCCATAACCGGGACCGGATCCTGCCAGATAAGATGCGGGGCAAAAAAATCAAGTCCAAGGGCCAGCTGATCAAAGAATATATCGAAAGCCATGGCGGCACAGTCAAACAGAAGCAGACCTGGAGGCATTTCGCCAACCAGTACGGCTGGCATTACCCCCAGTGCAGCAAACAGGTCTCCATGAATGACTCAATCGAGACCAACAAAGACCTGGGAGTCAAATACCTGGTGATCAATTAAAGCCTGCTCAATTAATTGCCTGCCTATTAAATTAAGCTTAAAGAACAGCTAGCCCCTGGGTTAAAAAATTAAGCCTGGGGGCTATTCTGATTTTATAGGTCTATGTTTTAATTATGTAAAAAATCATAAAGTTTCTAGCTTAGTCCAGTTATCTATAAGTTGTCTAAAAATAACTAAAGTTTTTTAAATTATTTCGAAATATATGCAGGAAGTATTAAATTTACAGAGAAATAGATTAGGGAAGCCTGGAATTATTCTAGTAAAAGTATAAAAATAAGGGAGCTGAACTAATTGCGGAAAAAATTATTATTATTAATCTTTGTTGGGTTGTTGGTCTTTAGTCTATCCGCCTGTGATAATGGCCTTGTAGATGAAATCAGAGAGGATAGCGAGGAAAACAACGAATATATTGAACATGAAGATTATGAAATTGTTGAAGGTTCAATAGTCGGAGGACTTTCAAGTCATTACTTAGCAAGTTCAGCTAATATTTCATCTCAAAATAATGGAAACCCTCATAATTATATTGCAGATGAGATCTGGGCATTCCCGATTATTACTGACGATTATGGCTTTGCAGATCTATCATTTTTGCAGTACAAAACTATATTCCCGATAAAAAATAATGGCCAGTTTAATATTGAATTAGATAATCTTCCGGATTTTGATAGATTCTTATTTGTACTTGCTGATTCTGAAGCAGAAGACCGAAGAGATAGAATTATAGATTTTGTTTCAATTAGAGGAAATAATAATTTAAGAACAATTCCAGCCAGAGGAATTACCGAGGGAATAGCTTTAGGAAACTTAAATAGAAATAATGATGAAGCAGTTAGCAGCGTCAGACTTGAAGAATTAAGAGACAGATTTACAAATCATTCTTTAGAAGAGCTGGAAATTATTGCAGCTACAGATAACGCCCTAAAAGCCCTGAAAAACTATTATGTAAACTACAATGATGAGACAGGAGAAGAATTTTCTTTTAGCTTTTCATATGGTGGTCATGGTTATATAGAAGAAATTAATAATAACTATATCGATGTAGATTTATACGAGTGGTCAAATCCATTATTTCATGTAAGGACAAATATGGGAGATGAGAATCCTAAAAAGCTTATTCCTCCTGCTGGCAGTAGCAATAGTACCCTGGATTTAGGTATCAGTCATGATGGAGGCAGCTATTACTCTTATTTTGGAACCTTCCATGAAGAAATCTCTGAAGGTTTCTGGACCCTTAAAGAAGACAACGATGAATTAGGATATTTTGATTTTTCTTTTACATTAGATTTTGATGATAACGATGTACCTTTAACTATATTGCCATCAGTTAAGTTAAACACGGAAGATGAAATTGTTAAAAGTATTTCTATTAAATGGTATATCAATAGTTCTGAGGGTTTAACAGAAGTTAGGGATATTGATATTTTAGAAGAACTTGTAATGGGAGCTTTTGTTCAATTTGATAATGGCATTACTATGCCAGTTGAGGTAGGACAGGATATTACTGAATTTAACTCTGAAGTTGAGTTTAGAGATCAAATTGACTGGGAAGGTTTGCATATGGACAACTTCCAGAAACTAGATTATAGTTTATTTGGTATTTCATTTGAAATGTCTTTTCAAGCAGAACATTAATTTGTAACTATTAATTATTTAAATTTTAATAGTTATTTAATATCAAAACATGACCCTGCCAGGGCTTTTTCTGGCAGGGTTTTAATTGGTTATTATTTTATTTTTAAGATAAATAACATCCGATTGATTTTTCTTAAAATTACTACTGCAAAATTTTCTTTGATATTTCCAAATAATGCTTGACAAATACAACTCAATTTAATATCATTAGGTATGTCAGTTCAAAAGTTGAACAAGGTGATATAATAAGATTGGAGCTATACATAATGCAGGAACAGGAATACACAATTTTAGAGGCCTTAAAGGAGCTTGACAGCCCCAGTCAGAGGCAGTTAGCCGAGGAGACAGATCTCTCTCTAGGCAAGGTAAATGCCATAATTAAGAGGCTGGTCAGCAGAGGGCTCTTACAGGTCGAGCGGCTCAATACCCGCCATTTTAAGTATATTCTGACCCCAGGTGGGCTAAAGGAGCTGACAACCAGGTCCTTAAATTACATAAAGAAATCCTATCAGGCAGTCCAGCAGCTCTCAAAGGTGATCAGAGCCCATGCTCTCAAAGCCAGGGAAGCCGGCTGGCAGCTCTACCTCTATGGCCCTGACGATGAGATCGGCGAGCTGGCCCAGAATATCCTCAGTGAAGAGGGGATTGATTACACCAGGCCGGCAGAGATCGCTGAGATAACAGGCGGTGAATATGCAACTGTGCTTTACTGGCTGCCAGATGATCATATTCAATTGCTTGAGCAGTTTGGTGATTTTGAGACTGTTAATTTAGTTAATGTTTTGAGATTAGAATAACTCATTACTATTAAATTTTAACTTGATTAAAAAATAATAAATTTGGGGTGATTAAAAATTAAATTAAAACAAAATATCAAAAAAATTAGACCGAATATAATATTTAAAATAACAATTCTTTTTTTATTGCTTTCATATATTTTGACTTATTTGATTGATGCCAGAAATATATTTGGGTTACAGGATTTTTTAATTAATAATCTAGATACTCCATTTTTTTGGTATCATTGGTTTTTAACGCCAGTTGAAGAACCTTTACAATGGTATATGCTAGGAGCAACATTTTTTGTGTTTTCATTTATAGCTGGAATTGCTTTTATGAATAAAGATAAAAATACATTTAAATTTTGGGGTTTAATGAGTTTAGGTTTATTATTTATGTTAGTAGAAGATGCCGGTGATGTCAGGCATACATATAGAGCTATTATAACTAGAATATTTGAAGCAGAAGGCTATGGTTTTATGGGGACAATTTTTGAACTAGTTTATTTTTTAATAATTGGACTAATCTTATTGTTTGCAATTTATAAATATTATTCAGTATATAAAGATTATAAAAATACTAAATTATATCTTGGTCTTGGATATGTATTTTATGGTTTAGGAGTTTCGGCTTCTTTTGTTGGTTCAGCTTTTAATCCAATTTTAGGATTTAGTGTTTATGAAAGAATTGGTGTAATTTTTGTTGAAAATATTTTCTTAAATAATCAACAAATTATTGATGCCTATATATTAGCTACTGAACAAACAAATATTAATTTTATGTTTATGGATAGAGTTTTCGAGGAATCTTTGGAGTTGCTTGGTGCTGCAGGTCTTCTATGTTCAGGTTTATATTTTTTAATTGCTTACCTTAATAAAAATGAATTATTAAAATAAGAAGTAATAGTGGTGGATATTATGGCAGAAAATAGAGAAGTATAAAGCTAGCTAGTGATAACTGCTGAAGAGAAAAGTCTTTCTTTTAGCAAGTTAAATGCCATAGTTAAACTGCTTAGTAGTCGATGGATATGTGAATCGAGCGGCTCAATACCCGCCATTTTAGGTATATTCTGACCCCAGGTGGGCTAAAGGAGCTGACAACCAGGTCCCTAAATTACATAAAGAAATCCTATCAGGCAGTCCAGCAGCTCTCAAAGGTGATCAGAGCCCATGCTCTAAAGGCTAAAGAAGCCGGCTGGTAGCTCTACCTCTATGGCCCTGATGATGAGATCGGTGAGCTGGCCCAGAACATCCTCAAAGAAGAGGGGATTGAATATAGCAGGCCGGCAGAGATTGATGAGATAGCAGGCGGTGAATATGCAACTGTGCTTTACTGGCTGCCAGATGATCAGGTTGAGTTGAGTGAGCGGTTTGGTGATGATGGGGTTGTGAATCTGGTTAATGTTTTGGGGGTTTAGTGATTTGTAATAAATAAGTTATTTTAAATTTATATAGAGGTGAAATATGTCAAGAAATTTAAAAGATAATACGGTACAAGGAGTAAACTGGAGTTTTCTAAAAGTACTTACTACAAATGTTTCACAATTTTTGGTTGGAATTGTTTTAGCCAGATTAATTGCTCCAGATAAGTTTGGACTTATAGGTATGGCAATGATATTTATAAGTTTTGGAAATATATTTTCAACTTTTGGTATTAAACAGGCAATAGTTCAAAAGAAAAATTTACTAAAAGAAGACATAGCTACTGGTGTATTATTGTCTTTAATACTAGGGCTATTAATATATTTAATTACATATTTTTTAGCGCCATTGATAGCATTATTCTTTAATGAAGATATTGTTACAAATTTAGTCAGATTTTTAGGTTTGACATTTCCGGTAAAAGGATTAACTGCTGTTGGTTTGGGTTTATTAATGAGAGAATTCGATTTTAAAAAAGTATTTATAGTTTCTTTTACTTCATATATATTTGGTTATGGAGCGGTTACCGTTCCTTTAGCTTTTTTTGATTATGGTGTCTGGGCACTAGCAATTGGAAGTTTATCTCAGGCAACATTACAGACTTTAATAGTATTGTTTATCACTAGAAATAAAGTCTCTATAGGTTTTAATCTTCAGTCAGCTAAAGATTTATTATTTTTTGGAGGCGGAGTATCAGGAGTTAGCATTTTTAACTCAATATCTGGAAAAGTAGATTACTTAATAGTGGGTAGGTTTATGTCAGCAAATCATGTAGGTTTATATACAAAGGCTTTTAATTTAATGCGAGTTCCTTTAATAGCCTTTTCTCATGTTTTAGGAAATGTTTTATTGACATCATATAGTTCAATGCAAGATGATAAAGATCTTTTAAGAAGGTCTTATTATAAATCAATTGAAATTATTAATTTATTATCATTTCCACTATTAACAGGGATGGCAATAAGTTCTTATTATATCATTGTTGGACTTTATGGGGTTGAATGGGTAGGAGCTGTTCAGGCTTTTAGAATTTTATGTTTTGCCGCATTCTTTAAAGTAACTTTACATTCATCTGGAAGTGTAGCTAAGTCGCAGGGATATGTTTATGCTGAGGCATTAAGGCAGATGTTTTACGCCATAATAATAACTGTCGGTGTTTTAATTGGAGCTCAATTCAACTTGATAACAGTAAGTATTGCAATTGTAATTGGTTCATTAAGCTTTGCAATAATGATGTTTAGGTTATGCTTAGATATAGTCGATGGTGAATGGATTGATTTATTAAAAGCCAGTAAAGGTGGTATTGTCTTAAGTATACCAGTTGCTTTATCAAATTTTATTACTATATATATATTTGATTTATATGGCGCTCCTTATAATTATACTATTGGATTGTTTATATTAATTTTAGTTTCTGCAATATCATTATTTATGGGAGTTATATTAATACCAAGTAAATATAAAGGTAAAGGTTTGAAATGGATTTTTAATTTATATGGGAAATATTTACCTGATAAAATTAATGATATAATTTTAGGGTTTTTATAAGGAGGACTATATATGAGTGATTTTATATTAAGTAATGAAATTGGAGATGCAGAAAAGTTTTCCGATTATATAAAATCTATTTACTCGAATAAAGATATTATATGGACAGGGTAATTTTCTTTTTGAGTAAATAAGTTTGAATTTCAAGCGGCTGGTGAGTCGTGGGCTGCTGCAGGTTGAGCGGTTGAATAATCGGCATTTGCGGTATATCTTAACGCCTGGCGGGATAAAGGAATTGACTGCGAGGTCGTTGAATTACATAAAGAGGTCTTATAGGGCTGTGCAGGAGATTCCGAAGGTTATAAGGCACTATGGGTCAGGAGTCCAGGGAGGCTGGCAGAGAGCTTTGTATATATGGGCCTGACGATGAGGTTGGCGAGTTGATAGGTAATATACTGAGCGAAGAGGATATGGCCTATTCCAGGCTGGTTAATATTGAGAAGATTGAGACGGATGATGGGGTGGCGATACTTTACTGGCTGCCTGATAATCGGCTGAGTTGAGTGAGAGGTTTGAGGATGATGAGGCTGTGGTGCTGGTTAATGTTTTGATTGGTTAGTAAGTTTAAGATTATAAATTGTTTCAATAATATAAAATATATATGAGAATAAGTGAGGTTTTGAGATAATGAATTCTAATTTACTTTTTGGAATAGTTGGTGGTATGGGACCAGAATCTACTAATAATCTGTATAAAAAAATTATAGAAAATACACCAGCAAAATATGATCAAGAGCATATAGAATTATTGATTTATAGTAATCCTAAAATACCTGATAGAACTAAATCTATTATTAATAATAACTCTGATGCATATAATTATTTATTTAGTTCCTGTGAAAAATTAGTTGAAGCAGGGGTTGATTATATTGCGATAGCTTGTAATACAGCACATTATTATATAGAGGATTTAAATAATTCATTTAATACACCTTTCATTAATATGGTTGAAGATACTGTAAAGAATCTATCTCAACGATTAAATGAAAATAATAAGGCAATATTATTAGGAACTAGAGGAACAATAGAATCAAAAATTTATCAAAGGTTTTTAGAAAGAGATAATATTAACTATAAAGCTCCTCATAACGAACATATAAACAGTTTAATGGATATAATTTATTCAATAAAAAGTAAAACTTATAAAAACAAGAAGGATTTCATTAATATAATAAATGAGATATTAAATGATTTAAATTATTGTAAAAATGATATAGTTATTCCAGGGTGCACAGAACTATCATTAATTTTTGATCAAATAGAAATTCATAATATAAAATACATAATTCCAGAGGATATTTTAGTAAAAAAAATTATAAAAATTCATAAAAAGGTTGGGAATAAAATTGAAGCAATTTATTAAAAATTTCATAAAAAAGTATGATTTCCTTTACAGTGCATATAATAAAATTAGAAACAAATATATAAGATGCATTTATATACCATTAGAAAAATCAACGAATTATAAAAATGAAAAAAAAGTCTTTGAAAATAAACATGGATATAAATTAAATTTAAAAGATCCCAAAACATTTAATGAAAAAGTGGTTTGGAAAAAACTATATAATCGAAACAAATTATTGACTATTACGCAAGATAAATTTCTTTACAGAAAATATATTAAAGATAAATTAGGGTCTAAAAAGGCTAATGATATATTAGTGCCATTGATTCATAGTACTAAAGAACCTGAAAGTATTTCATTTAATTCTTTGCCTGATGAATATATTATAAAACCTAATAATGCAGCTGGTAGATATTTTATTAAAAGAAAAGAAGATAAAATAAACAAAGAAACAATTATAAAAAATTGTAAAGAATGGCTTAGCAAAGTGTATGGTATAAAACTGCATGAATGGGCTTATAAAGATATTGAACCTAGAATTCTAATTGAAAAATTAATAACTGATGAAAATGGGTCGATTGCTGATGATTATAAATTCTTTTGTTATAATGGGAAATGTAAATTTGTTCAAGTGATTTCAAATAGACATGTTGATGAAAAGCGTTCAATATATACATCTGATTGGGAATTTTTAGATATTAAATATAAAGGATATAGATCTGTACCTGGAGTAATAAAACCTAAAAATTATAATAAAATGATTGAAATTGCTGAAGTTTTATCTAAAGATTTTAATTTTGTTAGGATTGATATGTATAATATTAATGGTAACATCTTTTTTGGAGAATTTACACATTATCCAGTTTCAGGTCATGGGAAAATAGAGCCTGTTGATTATGATTATGAGTTTGGTAAGTATTGGGATATAAATAAAGATGAAGCAAGAAAGTAAGATTAAAAGAAAATACAGTTCAAGGTGTTAATTGGAACTTTTAAATGTACTTACAAAAATGTGTAACAGTTTTTAGTAGGAATTGTTTAAGCCAGATTAATTGCACTAGAAAAGCTTGGCGTATTTATCATTTAATCTGGAGGAAGAATTTTTTGCAGAAATACAATTAAGTAGCTATCTCAGTTTGTATCTGGCAGTAGTTACCATTTTAGTTTCTGGGATTATCGCTTATTTCCTTTACCAGGTAGAAATACAGCAGAAAAAAAGGAAAAGCAACAACAATTAAATCAAAATAAAGAGATGATATTTTTCTTTTTTGATAGAGCTATTGAGTAGGCTTTTAAAAGTCAGCAGGAAACATTCTGGAACAGTTTTGATTTTGTAGATATCAATGAAAATATCTTTACCAGAATAAATTCTATAAAGAATCTCTTGAATAATGAGCAATTTATGCTGCTGAATAAGATAATGGATAAGCTCAAAAGCTTATCTGAACTGGAATTGGTTGATAATTATCCGGTTATTAGAGATGCGGTTGCTGACTTGATGAAATTAATTACTGTGCCTGAGTATTCGAGCTTTCAATTTCAGCTTAAAAAAGCGGAAACAGTCTATGATCTTTTTAATGAAAGAGCTATTGTAATATATAATATTCTTGCACCTGATGATAGGCAGCAGATTTATTTTAAAGATAAGATTTTTGATCAAAATAACAATCTAATATTGGAAAGAGATGGCGACAAAACTAAAATTTTTAATTCTGATGGCCGCCAGATATGTGATGCCGTATTTGATAGTCAGGGAATTGTTAAAGGTAATGCTGAGATTTTTGATTATGAAGGCAATTTAAAATTTGAGGGAGAGTTTGAAAATCATCAGTGGAATGGCCAGGGAGTCGAATATCTTTATGATAGGATAAAAACTAAAGAAGGTACCTGGCAGGAAGGTGAGCTCGTTGATGGAGTTATTTATAATGTGCTGTTAGAAGATGAAGAAACATTATTTACAGACGAGCCTCAATTTCTGCATCAGTCCGAACATCTTTTTTCTTTAGCTGACACTGATAATGAACTTTTAGTTGGCCATTTAAAAGTTAATGATGGAGATTATCATATTATGCAGAATAGTTTAAAAAAGGCCAAAGAGGCATTGGAATCATAAATATTGAATCGTCAAAAATTAATAATACAGGCTGAGTTGTTTGCCAGGATATGAAAAATAGCTGAAAATCTTTGACAATCAATGGCAAAATATAATATAATTGAGGTCGTAGTTTAAGTTGTAAACAGAGGTGATTTGAGGTGGAATGTGATAGTTAGGTTTTGGGAGTTTTGTTCCCAGTTTATATTTTGTGGGTTAAGTTAAAATTTTTCTATTGTAATGAGAGCAGGTGTAATTTAATAATGAAAGAAGAACCTTTGGTAAGTGTAATAATTCCTACATATAAAAGGCCTGGTATGCTTGGTAAGGCTATTGATAGTGTTTTGAATCAGACTTATGATAATATTGAAATTATTATTGTTGATGACAACGATGACAATGAGTATAGAATTGATACTGAGGAGTTTATGGCAGATTATTTAAGCGAATATGATAATATTAGGTATATTAAACATGAAAAAAATAAGGGTGCTTGTGCTGCTAGAAACACTGGAATAAGAAAGTCTAAAGGTAAATATATTACTTTTTTAGATGATGATGATCGTTATTATAGAGATAAAGTTAAAAAACAGGTTAAAGCATTAAATAAATCAAAGTGTAAAGTTGTATTTTGTGCTCATAAAAAATTTTATATAAGTAAAACCAAGGATATTATTTCATCAATTCAAAAACCTTTTTTACCGGAGTTTAAAAAAGAAAAATTGTTTTATAAAAATATTTTAGGTCCAACATCTGTAATAATGATTGATTCTTCTGTTTTTGAAAAAATAAATTATTTTGATGAAAAATTAAAATCAAGACAGGATTTGGATTTATATATTAGATTATCTCAATATTTTGATTTTGAGTTTATTGAAGAACCTCTAGTGAAGATGTATATACATGATAATGAAAGAATTTCAAATAATACCAAAGGTAAAATTGATGCACATGAATATTTTTATAATAAATATCATAAAGAGATCAATGAAAACAATAAAATTAGAAGTTCTTATTTGAAATTACTAGGTGATTTATATTATCAAAATAATGATTATGTAAATTGCAGAAAAAATTATATCGCATCTTGGAAATATAATAAAATGAATATAAAGTCATTGATATTGTATTTAACAGTTTTAATAAATCCTAATTTTAGAAATTATATAACTAATGTAAATAAAACAATTAATGATAAGTTAAAATGATTCAAGTATTAAAATATGATCACAATAAGTTTAAAAGTATTAAATAAACTTACAATCAGAAAAATTGTCATTTGTTTGGTAACTGTAAACGCTACGATGATAATTTCAAGAAAATTATTGTTGATCTTTATCATTCAGGCAGTTCAGTATCTGACCTGGAAAGTGAATATGGAGTAACAAAAGTAACAATATATAAATGGATCAAAGAATACAGTGAAATAGAGATTGATAAAAAACACAACAGTAACTAATAAAGAAATGCTAAAGGTTTAAAAAGAAAATGAAATGTTTAAAGACTTAATTATGAATATATATTTAGAAAGCAAAAAACGTTATGGTGCTCCTAAAATAACTATTAAGCATAAAAAATTAGGGCACAAAATTAGCGTTAAAAGAGTCCAGAGACTGATGCGAGAACTAAATATTAGATCTATTGTAAAGAAGAAATACAAACATTACAGCAGCAAATTTAATTTTAAAAGAGGCATAAACCTCTGAAAAAGAGATTTTAACGCATCAGGAATTAATAAAAAATGGGTGACCGATATTACATATATTCATACTTTAAAAGACGGCTGGTGTTATCTTGCCTCAGTAATGGACCTATTTACAAAAAAGATTGTTGGATACTCATTTTCTAAGACAATGGATACTAAAATAACTTTAGAAGCTTTAAATAGAGCTTATAACAAACAGAAACCAGAAAACAAAATCATTATTCATTCAGATAGAGGCAGTCAATATATATCAGATATTTTTAGAAATAAAGCTAAAAATCTAGGTTTTATTCAATCCTTTAGTTCTAAAGGCAATCCATATGATAATGCAGTAATAGAGTCATTTCATGCAATTCTTAAAAAAGAAGAAGTCCATCATAACAAATATAGAGATTATCATGATGCCTCTTTAGCTATATTTCAATTTATTGAGGGGTGGTATAATAGAAATAGAATACACAGCAGTATTGATTATATGACTCCTAATGAATTTGAAAAGAAAGCATTATCGGTATAACAGAAAGTTAAACTATTTGTGTCCAGGTTATTGACTTAGTTAGATCCATGTTTATTAAGATCTTTATTATTTAAAGCCTTAGTTTTTTATGAATTTAATTTAAGTGTAAAAACGAAAAATACAAGAAAACGTTTGATTAATAGTATTTTTTATAAACTTATTATTTATAGGACGTGTTAAAATGAGAATTTTATATATAATTATTGTTTTTTTGGGATTTACATATTTTTTATTTAAAAAGAGATATTTTGATATTTTTTCTTTAGCTTTTTTTAGTTATTTTATATATTTTTTACCAGCATTGTTTGGATATATTAATTATCCTGAAGGTAGTCAAGGTGAATTATTAGATGAAACTTATTTAGTTTATATTATAGTTTTAACTTCAGTAATAATAGGAGCTACTTTATTTGATATTTTTAATAAAATTAGTTTTAAAAAAATAAAAATAAATATCAATAATATTAAAAACAAAAAATATTATAATTGTTCAATGTTTGTGTTTATTATCTTTTTTTTGTTGTTCATTTACTTGAATTTTAATGAGTTAATATCACCAGGAAAGCCAAGTTTTGGTCGAACACATCATATGTTTACATTAACCATTAGTATAAGTATTTTGATTACATATTTATTAAATAGAAAGAGAACCACAATTTTTTTGTTGGTTTTATTGCTTATAGATGTATATGGCGGTAATAGAGAGGCTTTTGCAACTGTTTTTTTGTCTTTATTCGTGATTTATAACTATAAAAATTATGGAAAAGCAAAAATGGGATTTAACATAAGCAACTATATATTAGCCATGAGTTCTGGGGTTTTTTTATTCTCTTATAAACATATATATCAAGCTGTTTTAAGAGGAGATTGGGATTTAGTCTTTAATAGAATTACTTCGTTTGAATTTTACATTAATAGTATTACAGATTCTGAACCATTTATTACTCAAATGATATTAAATAAGACTATAGAAGAGTCTTTTGAAATTGGAATTGAGTATTTATTTAGTTTTATTGTAATTATATTTCCATTATCAAATTATTTATTTAATATAGATATTTTCACATTTAGCTCTGAATTTACTAAAACTTTTTATCCAGATATAAGTTTTGGTTTAGCTAGTAATGTTTTTGCTGAAATAATTGCTTTGAATGGATTTTTTTCATTATTTATTTTTATTATAATTAATTTAATTATAATATCTATTGCTTCATACTTTCTAATTTATATTGATAATGTTTTGATTAAAAGTGTTTCGATTTTAATGTCAAGTTATTGGGTGTTTTTTTTAAATAGAACAGGTTTGCTTTACCAACTTACTATTCAAAGAAGGCTTATATTTTGGTTTATGTTAATATTAATAATTTCATATTTTACTAATTTAATAAAATTTAATTTTAGTTTGAATAATTAGTTCAATTTATCATTGCAATTTAAGAAAAAGAAAAATTATTTATTTCTTCAGTTATAATTTTATATTTTATTTTAAGGTATTCTAATTATATAATTGGTAATAATCGAATTATTCCTTTTGAAAATATCTTGTTTTAAGGGTGATGAAAATAAAAATAATATTCTTTCTATCAAATCTTGATGGTGGAGGAGCTCAAAGAGCTGTTGTCAATGTTATAAATAATATTAATAATAACTTATTTGATATAAAACTGGTTTTATTAAATTATCATAAAGATCAAGCTTATTCTAACTTAATACCAGAATTTGTTGATATTATTGATTTAAATACTAGAGGAAGATATTCAGTTTTTAAAATTAAAAATTTAATTCAAAAAGAAAACCCAGATATTTGTGTTGCAACTTTACCTCAAGTTTGTAAAGCGGTTATGATAGGACATTTACTTTCCAATCATAATTCTAAAGTTATTTTTAGAGAATCAAATTATAGACCTAAAAAAAATATGAGTTCAATTAATTTTTACTTAATGAAGATGACATATAAATATTGTGATTATGGAATAGCATTAACTAAAAAATTAAAAGATCAGATGATTAATCAATATAATATAGGTCATGAGAAAGTAAAAATAATTCATAATCCTATTGATTTAAATTATATTAAATCACAAATTCAAAATAAAAAAATAGAAATCAATAAACAACACTTTAATTTAGTAGCTTGTGGTAGTTTAATCAAACAAAAAAATTTTTCAATGTTAATTAAGTCAATAAAACTAGTAAAAAAAGAAGATAAATATAATAAAATTAAATTAAATATTTTAGGAACTGGTCCATTAAAAAATAAGTTAGAAAAATTAATTAAAGAAAATAATTTGATAAATGAAGTGAGTTTATTAGGATATAAAGAAAATCCACATAAATATATGGCAGAATCTGATTTGTTTATTTTATCTTCATTTTATGAAGGTATGCCTAATGTTATATTAGAATCTATGGCTTGCAAAACTCCTGTTTTATCAACGGATTGCCCAACAGGACCAAAAGAAATTTTAGGAAATAATAAATACGGGTGGATAGTTCCTAATAATGATATTGAAGCTATGGCGAACAAAATTAAATATTTATTTGAGAATAGAGAAGAATTAATAGAAATGAAGGAAAAATCAAATGAGAGGATTAAAGACTTTGATGTATTGAAAATAGCAAAAAAATATGAAGACTTATTTTTGAGTTTTAAGTAATTATGCTCTTGTTATTATTATTAATTTAGAAAGGGTTTAAATATGATTAAAAAGAAAATATGTATTATTAGTACAGGATTAGGTTTTGGTGGAGCTGAGATGATGCTTTATAGACTATTAAAAAATATAAATAAAGATAAGTATGAGTTTTTAGTTATATCCTTACTTGATCGTCCTGGAGACTTAGAGGAGAAAATAAGAGATTTAGGAATTGAAACTATTAACTTAAATATTAATAACAAAATTCAGTTTTATAGATTAATTAAATTATATAGAATTATAAAAGATTATAATCCAAATATTTTACATACTCAGCTGTTTCATGCTAATATTGCTGGCAGGATTTTTGGCAAACTAGCAGGGGTACCATATATAATATCTAGTATAAGAAACAACAAATTTAAAAATAATTTAAGATATAAAGCGATGGCATTAACTGATAAACTTGCTGATGTCACAACAGTCGTAAGTGGGAATGCTGCTGATGATATGATAAATGCTGGGGCTTTATCTGAAGAAAGAGCAAAAGTATTATATAATGGGCTTGATGTTGAAGAATTTTTAAGTTCAATTAATACTGATAATTTGGAAGATGAATTAAAATTGGAAAAAGAAGTGCCTACTATAATTTCTGTGGGGAGCTTGACTGAACAAAAGGGTTATGATGTTTTATTGGATTCTTTACATACCTTAGATGATAAAGAGTATAATTTTAATTATATAATAGCCGGAGAAGGTAATAAGAGAGAGTTCATTGAGCCAAAGATATCAGATTATAATTTATCTGAAAAAGTCAAATTATTAGGGAGAAGAGATGATGTTGCCAGTTTATTATCAATATCAGATATCTTTGTTTTATCTTCAAAATGGGAAGGCTTGCCTGGTGTTGTAATAGAGGCCATGGCTGTAGGGTTGCCTGTAATAGCAACTGATGTTGGTGGAGTTAATGAAATTATTGATGATGGGGAAGATGGGTTCGTTGTTCAACCTAATGATCCAGAAGAAATTGCTAATAAAATTATTGAAGTTTTGAGTCTGTCTGAAAAAGAAAAAGATTTATTAAGTGAAAATGCAAGAAATAAGATAAATAATAAGTTTCATGTAGATATAATGGTTAAGAATTATGAAGATTTATATGATTCATTTAAGTAAGGGGGAATTTATAAATGAAATCAAATAAAATTAAGAATACAGCGATAATAGGTCTCGGCTATGTCGGCCTTCCATTAGCAGTAGAAATGGCTCAATCAGGTTACAATGTAACAGGAATAGATATAGATGAGAATAAGGTTAATAAATTAAATAATGGTGAATCTTATGTTTTAGATGTATCAGATAATGATTTGCAAAGTGTTTTGGACAATGGAAAATTTATAGCAACAACAGATTACAGTAAGATAAGTGAGGCAGATGCAATCAGTATCTGTGTGCCAACACCTTTGAGGAAAACAAAAGACCCTGACACATCATTTATAATATCAGTTGTTGATGAACTGATAAAATATTTAACAAAAGATACTTTAATAATACTTGAGAGTACTACATATCCAGGGACAACTGAAGAATTGATCCAGACAAGAATTGAAGAAGAACTTGATTTTAAAGTCGGTGAAGATTTTTATCTCTGCTTTTCACCTGAGAGAGTGGACCCAGGTAATAAAGAATATAATACCCAGAATACACCTAAGGTTATTGGTGGCACGACTGAGAAAGGACTTGAACTGGCTGTTGAGTTATATGGTTCTTTTCTTGAGAAAATAGTTCCTGTAAGTTCAACCCAGGTTGCTGAGACAGTTAAGTTGCTTGAAAATACCTTTAGAAGCGTTAATATAGGGTTGGTAAATGAGATGGCTATGATGTGCGAGCGAATGGGCATTGATGTTTGGGAGGTAATTGAAGCTGCAGCCACCAAACCATTTGGTTTTATGCCGTTCTATCCAGGGCCAGGAATTGGTGGCCACTGTATACCGCTGGATCCAATGTATTTATCCTGGAAAGCTAAAACCTATGATTTTTATAATAAATTTATTGACTTAGCCAGCGATATCAATGGTAATATGCCAAGATTTACAGTCCATAAGATAGGTGATATCCTTAATGAAAGAGCAAAGGCTATTAATGGCTCTAAAATATTAATTTTAGGGATGGCCTATAAAGCAGATATTGATGATTTAAGAGAGTCGCCAGGCTTAGAATTATATCGTTTACTGGAAGCTAAAGGGGCAGAGATAGATTATCATGACTCCTATGCAGAAAGCTTTTTAAATGGCGATGAGAAGGTTTATACGATAGATTTAACAGCAGACACTCTAGAAGAATATGATTGTGTTGTGCTTTCAACAGATCATAGTAATTATGATTATGAATGGATAACAGAACATGCTGACCTAATATTAGATACCAGAAATGCCTTTCATGGAATCAGCAGCGATAAGATTTATAAACTTGGAGCACCGATAGATGATAATAAGAGAGTTAGTCCGCTTTTTAGATAATTATATAGAAATGGAGTGAATTGATTTGGCAGATAAGATATTAGTAACTGGAGCAGCCGGCTTTATCGGCTTTCATACAAGCAAGAGGTTATTGGAAGAAGGCCATCAGGTAATTGGCCTTGATAACTTAAATGATTATTATTCAGTCGAATTAAAGAAAGATAGGCTTGATATCTTAAAGGATAATGAAAGGTTCACTTTTGTTAAAGGTGATTTAGAAGATAAGGAATTGGTTGAAGATGTCTTTGAGAGTTATAAGCCAGAGGTAGTTATAAATCTTGCAGCCCAGGCAGGAGTACGTTATAGCCTTAAAAATCCACATGCCTATGTGGATTCTAACCTTGTTGGTTTCATGAATATTTTAGAGGGCTGTCGCCATCATGATGTTGAGCATTTAATCTTTGCATCTTCCAGTTCAGTTTATGGTTCAAATGAGAAGGTTCCATTTGCAACCAGCGACAATGTTGATCATCCGGTAAGTCTTTATGCAGCCACCAAGAAATCAAATGAATTGATGGCTCATAGTTATAGCCATTTATATGATCTTCCTGTTACAGGTTTAAGATTCTTTACAGTCTATGGGCCCTGGGGCAGACCTGACATGGCGTTATTTATCTTCACCAGGCTAATGCTAGATGACAAGCCAATAGAAGTATTTAACCATGGCGATATGAAAAGAGACTTTACCTATGTTGATGATGTCGTTGAGGGTATCTATAAATTATGCTCACAGCCTGCCCAACCAGATGATAGCTGGGATGGGAAAGATCCTAACCCTGGAACAAGTAAAGCACCATATAAGATATATAATATAGGAAATAATAGCCCGGTTAATCTGATGGACTTTATTGAATGTATTGAGAATGAGCTAGGAATGGAAGCTGAAAAAGACTTTAAACCGATGCAGCCAGGTGATGTTAAGATGACCTATGCTGATGTTGAAGATTTAATGGAGGATATCGGTTATAAGCCGGAGACATCGCTGGAATATGGTGTGAGGATGTTTATTGATTGGTATAAAGAGTATTATGGAGTGTAAGTGATGTCTGAGAAAAAGATTGCTATAATTGCCAGTTATGCCAGTTCTCTAATAAACTTTCGTGGAGAATTAATAAAAAAATGGGTTGAGATGGACTTTAAAGTTTATGCACTGGCTCCTGATATAGATGATAGCACAAAAAATGAATTAACTAATATTGGAGCTATTCCTAAAGAAATAAATTTAAACAGAACTGGACTTAATCCATTAAATGATTTAAAAACCATCTATAATCTATATAAAACTTTAAAAAAACTTGATGTAGATATAGTCTATTCTTATACTATTAAACCTGTAATTTATGGTTCTATAGCCAGTAAACTGGCAGGAGTTAATTCTATTAACTCTTTAATAACTGGACTTGGCTATACTTTTATCGGGGAGACTTTGCCAGAGAAAGTTATAAATAAGCTGGCTCAATCACTATATAAAGTTGCATTAAGTGCAAATAATCTGGTTTTATTTCAAAACCCAGATGATCAGAGATTATTCATAGAAAAAAGACTTGTTAAAGAAGAAAAAACAGGAGTTGTAAATGGATCAGGAGTAAATATTGATCAGTTTGATTTTAGCTCTCCAGGGGCTGAACATATTAGCTTTTTAATTATCTGCAGACTGCTAAAAGCTAAAGGTTTATATGAATATATTAAAGCTGCTGAATTAGTTAAGGATAAATACCCTGAAGTAGAATTTGATATAGTTGGACCATATAATCCAGATAACCCTGACAGTATAGAAGAAAATATATTAAATAAAGCTATTGATAAAGATATTGTGAACTTTCATGGCAGAGAGGATGATGTCAGACCATATATTAAGGATTCCAGTGTTTATGTATTGCCCTCATATAGAGAGGGTACTCCTAGATCAGTCTTAGAGGCAATGTCGATGGGAAGACCTATAATTACCTCTGATGCTCCAGGCTGTCGAGAAACAGTTATTGATGGTAAAAATGGTTTTCTAGTGCCTATTAGAGATCATAAAAGTCTTGCTAAAAAGATGATTTATTTTATTGAAAATAGAGATGAGATAGTTAAAATGGGGCATGAAAGCAGGAAAATTGCAGAAGAAAAGTATGATGTACATAAGGTTAATGAGGATATTGTTGAGAAGATGGGGTTGTAGGTTTTAACCTTTGTGAAATTTGTTAAGAGATACCGACGGTTAACCGTCGGGTATATGGCAGGTGGTTATATGAGAAAACTACAATTAATAATAAAAAGAATACTGGATATAGTTTTATCTGTGCTAGGGCTGGTGGTTTTAAGTCCATTATTTATAATTATTTCGATAATGGTTTATTTTAAATTAGGCAGTCCTGTTTTTTTTGTTCAGAGGAGACCTGGTAAAGATGAAAAGATCTTTGATCTAATAAAATTCAGAACAATGACAGATGAGCGAGATGATAATGGAGAATTATTGCCTGATAGAATTCGTTTAACTAAGTTTGGTAAGTTTTTAAGAAGCACCAGTATTGATGAACTGCCAGAGCTTATAAATGTTATTAAAGGTGAGATGAGTTTAATTGGTCCCAGACCATTACTGGTTGAATATATCGATAGATATAACGAATTCCAGGCTCGGAGACATGAGATGAGGCCAGGAATAACAGGTTTAGCCCAGATAAATGGCCGTAATGCCTTAACCTGGGAAGAAAAGTTTGAGTATGATATAGAATATATCGATAATTATAGCTTATTGCTGGATTTTAAAATTATTATTAAAACAATTATTCAGGTCTTTAAGAGAGATGGAATTAACCAGAAAGACAATGTAACGATGACTAAATTTAAAGGGTCAGAGAACAATAATTCTTTAGATTAGGAGAATTAATATGAGTAAAACATATATAATCGGTGCAGGAGGACATGGCAAAGTAATCCTGGATATCTTAGAAAGGCAGGGCTATGATATTGCTGGCTTTTTAGATGATGATGAAACTATTCATGGCACAGAGATTAATGGCTATCCTGTTATTGACAGTGTGAGTAAGCTGGAAGATATAGCTGCAGAAACAGTTATAGCTGTCGGCCATAATCCCACTAGAAAGAAATTATTTAATCAAATTAATGAGTACAAGGATATTGATCTAATCAATACAATCCATCCAGAAACTATTATTAACTCACATGTTGATATAGGGTCTGGAAATATGATTGTTGCCGGAGCAATAATTAACTCAAATACAGTTATAAAAGATAATGTAATAATTAATACCGGAGCTACTGTTGATCATGACTGCTTGATAGAGAGTCATGTTCATATCTCACCAGGGGTTAATCTCGGAGGCAATGTAACTGTCAGAGAAGGCTCACATATAGGGATTGGAGCATCAGTTCTGCCAGGGATTACAATCGGTGAGAATGTAACAGTTGGAGCCGGGGCAGTTGTGATCAGCAATCTGGAAGCAAATAGCGTATATGCTGGGGTGCCAGCAAAGAAGATAAGAGATTTATAATAATATAGTTAGGGTTGATATAATATGCCTATTAAGTCAATTGAATTCAAAAATTGTAAATCATTAAAAGACATTTTTCTGGATATTGATGACATAAATCTTCTTATTGGAGAAAATGGTACTGGTAAAACTAATGTAATTAAAGCATTGGATTACTTTTATAGTAATTTGACAGAAGATAATTTTAATGAGGATTTTCATGATAAAAATAATCCCTATAGTCAATATTTTGAAATTTCAATTGAATATGATTTGAGTTTGATTGAAATGGAAAGCCATAGCATTAAGGATAATATTTATATTAATAGATTAATGGAATTTAAGGATGATAATTTAAATGATGATTCTTTCAAACTTATTTTAAAACAGTATAAGAATGAAAAACCTGAATGGAATTATGGATTTAAAATAAGACAGGCTGTGAAACATATTTATCCTTTTTATTTGTTTAGGTCAAATAACATACAGGTTTCTGACTGGCAGCTATTATGGGATATTATTGGAGATTTAAGTAGATTATCTGTGGAATCCAAAGGTGATATTAGAAACTATATAAAAAAAGAAGTCTTTAATACAGAAGATCAAACTGATAAAGGTATTATTAGTAAAGAAAATAAAGATGTTGTTGAATTTTTAAGCAGTATAATGGATAATAGGGATATTGATGTTAGAGGATTTAATACTAAAGAAGTTTTCATTAATCTCTCTCAGCTATATTTAGGCGGCAAAAATTTAAAAAGCGGGGATAAATCATTTGATTATTATTCTGATGGTACCAATTTATTTAAATATTTTAATGTTATTATAGATTTAGTTTATAAAATTTCTGAGAAGAAACTTGCTGAACCATTAATACTTGTTGATGAACCAGAAATGAGTTTACATAACTATTATGTAGATAAATTATCAAAAAAGATTGTTCGAAATGCTGTAACTGATAAAACAAAAAGCAAAAGTTTAAAATTTATTATTGCAACTCATTCCCCCAGGTTTACGAAACATATAATAAAAAAAGATAATGCAAATTTATTTCATTTTAGTTTTAAAAAAAATTACACTTCGTATTCTAAATTAAAGACTAAACAAGTAAAAAGTAGCTATAATGTTATAACTGAAACAGAAGCTAATTTGTTATTTGCCAGGGCAATTGTTTATTTAGAAGGGGATTCAGATTTAGAGTTGTTTTTAAATCAAAATATTATTGACTTATATCCAGAAATAGATCAGGTAGAGTTTTATCATAATTTATCAAATTCTAAAAATGATGTTTTATTGATTCCTAAACAATCTTCATATTCAGTTCCTTATTTATTTGTGGTTGATATGGATGAAATTATAGAATATAATTATAAACAAAATAAGATATCAATAAAAAATAAACAATTAAATCCACTTGGCACTAAAAATAATGATAATGAAAGTGATAAAAAAACTTTAAGTAAAAAAGAAAAATATTATTATGGTGATGAAAGAGAAGAGATCAAAAAAATACATGTTTCTATTCAGAATTTATTAGATAATAAATTTTCTTTTAAAAAGATACTTCATGCGGATGAGAAATATAAAGACTTTATTGAACTTAAAAAACTGATAAAAGAATACTGTTTGCTTTATAATATTTATGTTAATGAAACGACAATAGAAGGAATTTTGATTAATAAAAATAATTATGAAATTTTCCGAGAATGGCTATTAAATTATGACTTTAAAAAAGAAGATGATTTAAATTATTTAATTGATTTATATCCGGAGAATGAAGAATACAAAGTCACTTTATATAGGTTAATTGTTGAAGGAAAATTAAATTCAACTTTAAAATATAAATATTCTAACGATAAAATTGACAAATTAGCAAATAAATATAATGTGAATTTTAATGAGTATGATCAAAAAGAAATTTTAGAAAAAATTAATAACATATCAAATAATATAGAGAAGACTGAAGGTTGGATAACATCATTTTTAAATTATTATTTTAATAATCATGATAATTTTAATGATGATTTTCCAGAATTGAGTGAACTATTAAGTAAAATTAAAAATATGGTTATTAAATAAGCTTATAAAATAGGGTGAGTAGGAATTGCCCATTGTGGCACCCTGATGTATGAAACATATATTAGAATAGCTGACATTAATAATGAGTGGCGATCATTATTGATGGTTGAGTGTTATTTTAATAAAGCCAGGGGAGTTTAATTTACAAGTAGCTTTGTTATTTGATTTTACAATGTGTCTTCACAAAGCTACCGGGACCGCATTCGCGTGTCTTGAGAGAGTACTCACTCTATTTTATTTTATATTTTTTTGGGGTGGTTTTTATTAAAATTTATAGTAAAGACTTTTTTTATAAATATATTATTGAAGATAAAGAACAAGACGAGCTAGCAGAAATCATTTCAAATAAAATGTACTCATATTTAAGGTTTGAATATGAGAAAAAGAATGGTTATAGATTTATTTATAGTATGAAAAAAGATACTGGCTTATATGAAGTTCAAACTAAATTAAAAGATAATTTTTTAAATGAAATACCAATTGCTGATCATGTATATGGTTTTGTAAGTGGTTACTCTTATAAGGATTTTCTTGTTAGACATTGTTATGAAGATAAGAATAAAACAACTTATTTTTTAAGGCTTGATATTCAGGACTTTTTTGAATCGATTAAAACAAAAATGATTAAAGAGACATTAGAGTATTATATTAAAATTAAAGATGAAGATAATCCAACTGTATTAGATTTAATTAATGATTTAGTTACGATCAATGACTTTTTACCTCAAGGAGCCATAACTTCTCCAGTATTATCAAATATAGTATTTAGACAATTAGATATCAGGTTTCAGAAATATTGTAGGAAAATAAATATTAAGTATAGCCGTTATGCTGATGATTTATTATTTTCTTCAAAAGAATCATATTTGCATAAAAGAAACTTTACAAATAAAATAAGACATATATTAAAAGATAAAGGATTTAAATTAAATTTTACTAAAACTATAAAATCTCAAAATGAAATATCATTAAATGGGTTTGTAGTAGGTAACAATATTAGGTTATCAAGAAAAAGAAATCATGATATTTCTATGATTTTGTATTTATATGATAACCAGTCTGTAGATGAATTTATTAATATATTAAATAAAGAAAATTTTATTTATAGAAATAAAAAATATGATATGAAAACCAATGATGAAAAGTACTTTATAAACCAAGATGATTTAATAAATTATTTAGCTGGTTATCGATCATTTTTAATTGACTGGATACCAATAAAAGACGGAAAACATAAAGAAAAACACATTAAATTAATAAAAAACTTAGAGGTTTTATTAGAAGATTTATCAGATATTAATAATGAATATAATTATAAGGGTGATAAAATGTCACAAAAAGAGAACATACCACTATCAGTACCGAACCTCTCAAAAGACATCCTCCCAAATATAGAGGAGACCATCGAATCAGGCTGGGTATCGACTGGCGGTAAATTTATAGATCAGTTTGAAGAGAAGCTGGCAGATTACGTTGGAGTCGATCAGGCGGTATCATGTCAGTCAGGTACAGCCGGGTTGCATCTGGCCATGAGGGTTTTAGGAATAGGGCCAGGTGATGAGGTTATAGCTCCGACTGTAACTTTTATAGCTGCAGTTAACCCGATCAGATATATGGGGGCAGAGCCGGTATTTATAGACTGCGATAGCGACGACGGCCCCGCTGGGCCTAGTGCTGAGCCGACCAATGCGTTTACCAATGAAGGCTCAGTGAACATGGACCTTGATAAGCTTGAGGAATTCCTGGAAAATGAATGCGAATTAACTGATGGCAGGGTGATAAATAAAAGCAGTGGCAGGGAGATAAAGGCGATAAATATTGTCCATGTCTTTGGCAACCCGGTCAATATGGAGCGACTGATCGATATCGCCAGGGAATATGGCTTAAAGGTGATAGAGGATGCGACTGAGGCTTTAGGCTCGTATTATACTGAAGGCCGGTATGCTGGCAGGTATTGCGGGACTATAGGTGATATCGGTGTCTATTCCTTTAATGCCAATAAGATAATTACGACTGGCGGTGGCGGAATGATTGTGGCCAGGGAGAGTGATCTCTTAGAGGAGGCTAAGTTTCTTTCGACCCAGGCTAAATCTGACAGGCTCTATTACCGCCATGATGAGGTTGGCTATAATTACAGAATGACTAATATTCAGGCCGCTTTTGGCACCGACCAGATCGACCGGCTAGAAGGGTTTATAGCGACAAAGATTGAGAATTATCGCCGGTATAAGGAAGCTATTGCTGAGATAGATGGGCTTGAGCTGATGGCCTTTAATGAAGGCTGCCGGCCAAATCACTGGTTCTACTCAGTGCTTGTTGATCCTGATCTTTATGGCATCGACCGGGATGAGCTGCTGCAGGAGCTTAATGCTGTTGGGATCCAGACCCGGCCGTTATGGGGACTGATCCATCAGCAGAAACCATATCTCGACTGCCAGGCTTACAGGATAGAGCAGGCTCCTTATTACCAGCAGAATTTGATTAATCTGCCCTGCAGCAGCAATTTAACCGCCGAGCAGGTTAAGACAGTGGTTAGGTATTTGAGGGAGTTTAAGAGCTGATTTAGGCTTATTAAGCCGGTACCTGGCACCTCACTAAATGTTTGATTTAGTTGGTATATGAGGCTTTGTGTGAGATAAGTACGGTGCCAGGCACCTGGATCGGTGTGGCCTCCGGTGTATATTTATACATCAATAATGCTAAAAAGCCAGGGTATTACGTATTATTAGTCTGGTTTGATGTATATATTGATGAACGTGGTTTTAAATTGGATCTAGGTCGATTGGGGGACTGCAAAAAGGGTTATAAGCTGGATGTTTAAAGAAGCCCTATAAACCAGGAACCAGTGATGTTAATCTTCCCTAAAAGAAAAATTTTAGGTAAAATAATCTTTTAATTTTTTTTGTTTTCTTGCAGGAGATTTTTAGATTAAGGAGAAGTATATAAACAGGTGTTTGATTTTAATAAATTAAATATCTGGAGAGATTCTAAATGACTATAAAACTGGATAATAAAGAAGTTGTAACAAATGAACATAATCGTTATTATGGTTTTGACTTATGTATATCTTTAGATAATGAAGCTGAAATTAATAATTTAGCTAATAAAGTTAAAAAGTTTTATACTGATTTAGAATCTTTATCTGAAAAATTGCCAGTGACTGGGCCCCTTGAAACCGTTATGCTAGAAAATTTAATTAAACACAGAGTACCTGAATGGTCTGATAATGGAATAGATAATTTCCAGGTAGTAAGATCAGAGTTTGGAGAAATAATTGCCCAATTAACATTAATGGATTATTTTGAGACTGAGTTCCATTTAAATAGATTAAAAAGAAAAGAAATACCTATGCTGCCAACTAGAGGTATTGATTTTTTAGGTATTGAATTTGATAATGAAATTCCTGTATTGGTTTTAGGTGAAGTTAAAGTTTCAACTGAAAAGAGAAATCCACCTGGAGTAGTTCATAATCCAGGTGACGATGGTTGCCTTGAGATAAGAATTCCTCATTTACTTTCTGATCAAGAGAAAATAACATCTGAATTAGCATATTACCTTGAAAATGTTTCTGCTGATAAAAAGGAATTGTATATTGATATTTTCAATAGACTTACAAATGAAGAAAGTACTTTAGTGATTATTGGCAATCCATTTTTATTAAGAGATGCAGAAGCTTATAGTATTGAAGATCTGGGAAACTTATTAGAGTATGATTCTAATGAATATCAGAAAGTTAGATTTGTTATTGTCAAAATAGCTGAAGACATTAATAAACTTTCTAAGAAGGTTTATGATATGGCTCGAGGGGAGTGATATTTTGGACTCTAAATTACAGATAAGAGATAAAAGTAATATTATTTATGAAAGATTAAAAGAGAAATTCACTCGGAATTTAATGAACTTTGATGATTATGAGATTGATGATAATTTGAGTGAGTTTGCAAATATCTTTTCTCGGTTTCTTCATGCTATGTATAATTCAGATTCTGGTAGAAATAAAAGTGATTTTGATACATCATATTTTTTGAATTTTACTGATCAATATTTAAGTAGGCTCTCTAAAGATGATTTATTTAACTTTTATAATCAATTGGTTGCTCTTTCATCAAAGGGTTTAATTAATGGGAAAATAAATGATATAAAACTATTATTATCTGAAATAGATCTTACTGACTTTGATTATTATGACTATAATTGGTTAGAAATTTTATACTTGGAAACTATGAGATTATATTTATTAATTGTTCGACAGGGCAATAATTTTGAAGATATTGATAAAATAAATTTAAAAATTGGGCAACTTAAAAATATTCAAGAGAACCAGGAAAATATGATGCTTGAAGATAAACCACTTTCTCAAATGGAAATAGCACAATTAGTTGTTTTATATAATATAATTGCAGCTTTAAATGAAGTTAATAGTTTTTTGGAGAAGGGTAAACCTGCTCAAATTGAGGTAAAAATTGAAAAATTTCATGATAATATTAGAGATGTTATGAGCCATGGACTTGATTCTATGTTTCAATATTCTATTGAAAATATTATTAAAGGTCTTGAATATTTAATAAAAAATAGTATATGGAAACAACTTAAAACTGGAACTAGAGCTGATATATTTATTGAAGAAATGGTAGCCAGAGGTTCTGAAAATCCTATTTTTCAATTATTACCATCACAAGTTGAAGCTTTTAATAAAGGTATCACTGATCCTAGAAAATCTTCTATTGTTGTTCAGATGCATACTAGTGCTGGAAAAAGTTTTTTAGCTCATTACCTGATTGCTCAGGCTTTACAATATAATAGAGATACAGAAATTGCTTATGTGGTCCCTACAAGAGCATTAGTTCACCAATCATTACATGATTTAAGGAATACTTTTAAAAATATGGATTATAATATTGAGGCTACAATTCCTGCTTATGAGCTTGATAAAGTGGAGGAGGAATTATTAGACGAAAAAATTGATATTCTAGTGACAACTCCAGAGAAATTAAATTTACTTGTCAGGTCTAATCATGAATCAGTTAAAAGGTTATCTTTTGTAGTTATAGATGAGGCCCATAATATTTCAGATGAAAATAGAGGAATTGCATTAGAATTTCTTTTGGCTACATTAAAGAGGAAGAATGATTTTATTAGAACTGTATTATTAACTCCTTTTATAAAAGGCGATACAAATAGAGAATTGATAGCTGATTGGCTTGGTGGAGATAGAGGTTTACCAGTTTATAGTAAATGGAGACCTACCCGGCAGTTGATAAGCATTTTAAATAGATTTAAGCCTGATGGAGAGAGGTATTATAATTTTGAACTAGAGACAATAAAGCCAGAACAAAGTGATGAAGATTTTGAGTATACAGAATTTAAAGAAGAAATAACTTTTTCTACTCCAAAACCAGATAATTATAAGACCATGGCTACTAAAATTGCAAAAAGATTTATTGATAAAGGAGCCGTAATGATCCTGGCAGAATCTCCATTTCATGCTGAAATGCAAGCCTGTCATCTTGCTAATTCTATTGATCTTAAAAAAGATTTAAGTGATGACATGAAAATATTTATTAAATTTATTAAAGAAGAATTAGGAGATGATCATGAGTTAATTAATTGTTTGGAGAAAGGGGTAGCTTTTCATCATAGTGGTTTATCTGAAGAAGTTAAGATTTTAATAGAGAAATTTATTACCAGGGGAGATATAAATTATATTGTTGGAACTACTACGCTTGCCCAGGGTATGAATTTTCCGATTTCTACTGTTGTTTTTAGAACTATATTTTTCCCTCGAGCATATCAAGCAAATGAAGAAATGGATCCAGATGTTTTTTGGAATATTGCTGGTCGGGCTGGCAGAGTTTTTAAAGATTACGTTGGGAGAGTAATCTTTTTAGTTGATGATTCTGAAAAACGTTATAAAGAAATAAAAAGTTTTATTAATAAGCAGGGTTCTGGTATTAATTCTGCTATATTTGAAACAATAAAAAATCTTGATGAATTATCAGTAAGATTTAATAGAGATTTAGTTTCTGATAATCAGGCTTTGTCCCAGCTTCTTCAATTTATATCATCAACGTTAAATATTATGGATATTTCAGAAGAGATCAGTGATTCACCGGAAGATGTAATCGATGAATTATTAAGGTTGAGCCTTGCTTATAAACAGTTGTCAGAAAAAGGGGAAGCAGAAAGAAGAAAGTTATTAGGTTTTGCAAAAAAATATTTAAATTATTTGCAGGATAAAGATAACTGGAAAAGTATTGCTGATTTAGTTGATAAGACAGGTTTTAGTTCTATGACTGTTGATTATCTCTTATCGCAGAAGAATGATTTGCCAGATTTCAGAAGAATAAATTTGGACAATATAGTTTCAAAACCTGAACAAATGGCAGGTTTGATTAAAATTTTATCTGGTGTTCCGGAAATAAATTTAGGATTAGGAAAAACCGGTGACTTTAATTCTGTTCTTGTTGCTCAAATTACTAATGCATGGATTAATGGTCATTCTTTAATTGATATTCATAATAATTTAATAAAAACAAGTAATATTGGAAAAACTAATTTGAGAAAAACTATTAGGTATATATATCAGACTATAACAGGTAAGGTTTCATGGGGTGTAGGAGCAATGCAGTCAATTGCTCTATCTGATGATGAGGAAACTGATGATATTTTAAATTTGCCTAGTATGATTTATTATGGGGTTCCAGATGATAAAGGTGTTGCTTTAAGAATGGCTGGTTTACCTAGAAGATTAGCTGTTAATTTCAGCAAAAAAATACCGGATAGCGAATTTTCAATAAAAGAAATGAAACTTTCTGGGACTCGTAAATGGTTAGAGACTCTTTCTTTAGACAAATGGCAAAAATATAGTAGAGGGACTGGTCTCGAGGGTAACGAATGGAAAAGAATTTGGGAGATTTTAGAGTAATTAATAATTTTAATAATTAGATTTTTGATAAAAACTTTGTGAAATTTACTCATAGATACAGCTTGGTAACCGTCGGGTAACCGGAGGGTCCTCTGGTTAAATTATAAAACTGGAGTGTAAATTAATCCAGAGAGATTGACAAAGAGGTTTTAAAGAAGCCCTATAAACCAGGAACCAGTGATGTTAATCTTCCCAAAAGAACCTCTGTTTGATATTCATGTTAATTAAAAGATATTTATGATATAATTAAAACTACAAAGAAGATATTTATCAACTTGAAATATTAGGGGTTGTTTATATATATGTAAGAGAAAAATGAACTAACTAAGGTCCATGACAAATATTTTAGGAAAACATTTGGTAGAAATAGGAATACTATTGATCTACTAGAGAATTTACTACCACCAGATGATTTAGAAAGAATAGATCTAGAAACTCTCAATACAATTGAAGAAACCTATGTTGACAGAGATTTTGATGAACACAGAACAGATGTAATCTTTAAAGCTAATCTTAAAGAAGATGAGAGAACAGATAATATTGATCTTTACTGGATTAAATTTAATGATTACACTGATACTTTGAAGGAATACTATGACACACTAAGTAAAGAAGAACAGAAAGGGCCTTTACTTGCAGATGAGATACTTGCTTTATCATTAAAATATGTAATGTATTGCAGTCCTGCTGATTATGTTGATGAAGCTAGTGATGTATTAATTGAAAAAATTCCTGAAGGGAGTGAGAATTTTATGCAAGTTAAAGATAGTTTTTATACCAGGGCTAAAGAAGAAGGTGAAGAGAAAGTCAGGCAATCAATGCTGAAAACTGTAAAAAAGCTTTTAAAAGAAGAATTAGGGACTAGTCTTTCTGATGTTCTTACTAAAAGATTAAATGATTGCAACTATGACAAACTGAATGAGATTCTTTTAAATATTAGGAGCATTAGTAGTGAGAGTGATGTCTTTCAAATTTTAGATTAGTAAAGTTTAGCTCACTGATAATATATTAGATCAAACAGTTTGTTTTATTGGCTCCCTTTTTGGGAGTCTTTATTATTAAGTTAATTTTGTAGAGTGTTAACTTTCTAGCTTTTATTAATTGATACCAATTACTTTAGAAATTTAAGGCAAAATACTTTGTGAAATTTGCTCAAAGATACTACCTGGTAACCGTCGGGTAACCGGAGGGTCCCCTGGGATCTGGAGAAAATAATTTGAAATTTTTTATTTTCTTGCAGGAGAATTTTGGAAGAGGGCGAATGATGTAAACATAAGAATGTATTTTATAATACGTTTTAGGGAATTAATTATAGGTAAATGTGTTTTAATTAATATTTTTTTATTTTAAGTGTATTAATTAATACATTTAATTGACTATCTCGTATTAATAGTGTATTATTGACTTATAGATAATAGGTATATTGGAAGGGTGGTCATGTGGCAGAATATAACCCAAAAAAATATACTGATTTCAGTAAAAAAGAGATAAGAGATTATCTTAAAAATATTAAAATTTCTATAGTTAAGGAAACTTATTATATTGCCATAAACCGTGATGAGAATAAAAAATTTATGGAAGATTATAATTTGACAACGAAAAAAATAGAAGAAATCATTTTACGTTTGTCAGTGGATAATTTCTGTTATGCTGCTGATAATGTCAAAGAAGAATATAAACACGAAATATTATATGTCTTTTGTATAGATGAAGTACTCAATTATTTTGGAGAATTTCTGGATGTCGATATTTATATTAAATTTAATTTGATAAGGGAGAATGAGTTTTTGTATATTATATCTTTTCATAAATTACAAAAACCAATTAATTTTTTATTTAAAGAGTAATTTCAGATTTAAAGGAGGGGATTCAAATGCAAATATTTTGCCCTGAATGTCGAGAAACCGTTGAATATGAAGTTAAAGAGAATATTGAAACTAAGACTATTCGTGGGCTTCAGTTTGAGTATACAAATAAGACTGCATATTGTGGAAATTGCGGCGAGGAGATTTTTGTTTCAGAACTCCATGACCAGAATTTAAAAAGAATTGATCATGCCTATCGTAAAGAGGCTAATATTATTACTGTCGCTGAAATCAGAAAAATAGTCGAGCAATATAATGCTGGCAAGAGACCGTTATCTTTAATGCTTGGCTGGGGTGAAACGACTCTAACTCGTTATCTCGAAGGTGATATCCCCTCAAAGGCTTATTCTGATATATTAAAGAAGATTAAAAATGACTATAAATATATGGAATCTCTATTATATTCTAATCGGGATAAGGTTTCTGAGCAGGCTTTTAATAAAGCACTTGAAGCTATTAAAAATTTAAAGAATAGTAGCGATAATCCTGAAACTATAGATAAAATAGATGTTGTGATAAAGTATTTATTAAGAGGGCTTGGTGAGGTTACTCCTTTAGCTTTACAAAAACTATTATATTATAGCCAGGGTTTTTATAAGGCCTTTTATGATGAATTTTTATTTGATGAGGATTGCGAAGCCTGGGTTCATGGACCAGTTTATAAGGAAATTTATTTTAAATACCGTGATTATGGTTATAATCCGATTGAAAACAATTTGGAGATTTCTGGTGATTTAGGGTTAACTGATCTTGATGCCGAGTTCCTGGAAAACATCATTGACAAATTTGGCTGCTATAGTGGAAAGACGCTTGAACGGATGACTCATGCTGAAGAACCCTGGCGCTTAACCAGGAAAAATTTGAAACCAGATGAAAAAAGCAATCAGATTATCAGTAAAGATTTGATTGCCAGTTATTTTAATTCCGTTAAGCGTAAATATGATATGTTAAATATTGAAGATATTGATGAGTATAGTAAAGAACTATTTGATAGGATACACTAAAAAATAGGCTTTCAAATTTCAAAGCCTACAAAGAAATGCAAAACCCTTTATAATTTTTTTCGTTCTTTGCAGGATATTTTTGGATAATAGAGAAGTATGTATATTGGCATCTATTTTATTAAAATGACTCTATTGGTTAGGCTGAATTTGTAACACTAAATATTTAAGAGGTTAAATAGCATAAAAAAGGGAGTTTATATTATGAAAGATTTTATTACTAAGATATATTCGAAAAGAATTCTGATTTTAATCGATATGATCCTGCTTAATTTAGCATTATATGTTAGTTTTGTACTTAGATTTGATACAGTTGAACCCTGGAGATATCAGTTTGGCTTTATTCCTGTGATTACAATTATCGGGATTGGCTCCTTTTATATTTCCAATCTCTATAATCGGCTCTGGAAATACGCTTCTATCGGTGAGTTAAAGTCTATCGTTAAGAATGCTGCCTTTATTAATATTTTATTTATGACTTACACATATTTTTTCCAGATTGATCTACCTAGATCAATTCCCTTAATTAATTTTATGCTTATAATCTTTACTCTTGGTGGGTTTAGATTTGCCTTAAGAATTCTTAAGGATTATCTTGACCATTCCAGGGAGACTCAGCCTGAAAGCAATGTCTTAATTATTGGTGCTGGAGATGCAGCTGAAATGATTATTAGAGAGATGCATAAACATCCTGAGTTAAATAAACATATAATAGGTTTAATAGATGATGATCCTGAAAAGAGGAACCTGGAGATTCATGGGATAGAAGTTATCGGTAACCGCTATGATATCCCTGATGTTATTTCTAATAATAATATAGATGAGGTTATTATCGCCATTCCTTCAGCTCCTGGCAGTGATATCAAAGAGGTCTATAAATTAGCCAGTAGAGATAGTTCTGTCTCTGTTAAAACTGTACCAGGAATGTATGAGATCTTACAGGATGAGGTTAATATTAGCCAGCTTCGTGAGGTTAAGGTTGAAGATTTACTCCGGAGAGATCCTGTCGAGCTTAAGACCGATAAGATCAGCTCTTACATAGAAGGCAAGCGGGTTTTAGTCACCGGTGGCGGCGGTTCCATCGGCTCTGAGCTCTGCCGTCAGGTGGCAAGATTTAACCCCCAGCAGGTCATCATTTTTGATATTTATGAGAATAATGCTTACCTTTTGCAGCGGGAATTAAGAGAGCGGTATCCAGAGCTTAATATATTTACTGCGATAGGCGATGTTAGAGATCCTGACAAGCTTAATTATCTCTTTGCCCGCTTTAAACCAGATGTGGTCTTCCATGCCGCTGCTCACAAGCATGTGCCTCTCATGGAAAATAATCCTGGTGAAGCTGTTAAAAATAATATTTTTGGCACCAGAAATGTTGCCATGATGGCTGATAGATATGGAGCAGAGAAGTTTGTTTTAATTTCTACTGATAAGGCAGTAAACCCGACTAATGTGATGGGAGCGACCAAGCGGGTTGCCGAGATGGTTATTCAGGATTTCGATAATAGATCGATGACTGATTTTGCCGCTGTTAGATTTGGCAATGTTCTCGGTTCCTGCGGCAGTGTGGTGCCTATTTTCAAGAATCAAATTGCTGAAGGTGGCCCGGTAACTGTCACCCATAAAGAGGTTACCAGGTATTTCATGACTATCCCCGAGGCTGTTCAGCTGGTAATGCAGGCCGGCTCTATCAGCGATGGCGGAGAGGTTTTCGTCCTTGATATGGGCGAGCCGGTAAAGATTATTGACCTGGCCAGAGATCTGATCTCCCTCAGTGGCTTAGAGCCTGAGGTTGATATTGATATAGAAATTACCGGCCTCCGCCCTGGAGAGAAGCTCTATGAAGAGCTAATGAGTGATTCTGAGAATAATCAGGCTACCGAGCATCAGCGGATCTTTATCTCCAATCTGGCTGAAAGGCCTGACTGTAAGCTGATGAATGAAATTGATAAATTCTGTGACTTAATTGACCGGGATAACAATAATAAGTTGATTGCTATGCTAAAGAGCCTGGTTAAAACATATGAGCCCAATAGAAGTAATGTCCAGGAAGTCATCTTTGATGAAAAGTTCCAGCAGGACATTAATAATTAAAATACTTTCCATTGAGATAGCATCTTTATTATTTAGCCAGCTATATTAAAAACTTCAAGAAATTTGTTAAGAGAAACCGTTTGGTAACCATCAGGCAACCAGGCGGTTCTCTAATTAAACTTTAAAACCGGAACAAAAACAACTTAAAATTTTTTTATTTCTTGCAGGAGAATTTAAGAAGAGAGCGAATTATATAAACAAGTGTTTGTTTTGATTGATAATTAAATAAAAGGTATAATTATTTCAAATAATAAAGTTTTAGTTATTTGAACCTTGTAATTTTGATTTTGAGAGGGGAGGGTATTTATGAAAGTTAACAGTAGACATGAATTATATACTAATTTTAATGACATAATGAATAATGTTTATGTTAATAGACGTGATAAAAAAGAACAAAATTACAATCAAAATTTAATTAAAACTTATTTGGTTGAAGGACATATTAATAAAATTAATGAACCCTCCCATGATGATTTTTTAAAGTTTTTTGCTGAAAAGAATAAAAAAATAGAGCATAAATTAGAAATGAAACCTACAAATGATGAATATTTATTTAAATTAAACTATAATGATATAGAGTTTTTTTTAGATGCAGCTAATGATAAAAGATTCTTCTTACTTCATACATCTGAAAAATCAGCTGATACAGATAAAGTAATTTCTCAAATGATTAGTCGGGTATCTAGTTTAGATAATATTTGGTTAACTAAAAAATTAATGCAATTCACAAAAAAATATTCTTATTGGAGGAGTATTTCTTTAAATCATAATGATATATCTATCGAAAGTAAAGATTCTGAATTAGGAGAAGAAAAAGATAATGTAAATATTAAAGTTGATTCAGGTGAGGCTAAAATTAAGAGTTTAATTGAAATGTTAAATGATAATAAAGATTTTTCATATTTAACTGGAATATCTCATCTAAGTCTTTTAATCAAAGAAGATGATAATTCAAGAATCTTAGATGACCTTAGGTATGATGGGAAGTTTTCTACTAGAGGAGATAGTTTTAATAAGCATTTATGGCTTGTTAATAAAATATATGATAATTACAAAAAAAGAGTATATAATATAGAGGAAAATTATACGATTGGTCTTTCAAATACTAAGTTTAGTGGCCTTCCTATAAATATAGAATTTTCAAGGAAAGATTTAAAATTAGATTTTATTATAAAAGTCATTTTTTCTAATAAAAAGCCTTTTAAATTGTGGGGGTACCCGGAGAAAATCAATGATGATTATTATAAAGTTCATGCAATAGATCTTCATAGTGGAAATCAAGGTAATAAAATGACATTTGAAATCACCAAAGATTTTATAACATTATATCTATCTAAAAACAATTGCGGTAACACTGTAGCCAGGTTGATATGCAATATTCAACAATATCTCGATTCTGAAATTAAAGTATGGGGTGGGGATGATAATGAACTATTTTAGTTATCGTGATGAAAATGAATTATTAAATATTATAATTGGTTTAACTTTGCCAAGAACTGGCTTTCCTTCCCCCTTTTATGATCTTGGATATAAAGTTATGGCTATAGAACAATCTTTTGTTAATGGCAAAGGAAAAACAGTAAAGCCTGATATTATTATTGCTAATCAAGATAAGAGTATTTTAGTTTTATTTGAAGCTAAGTCATGCAAAAATGCTGAATTAGAACAACTTGATAATTATTATAATATTAAAAGTAAAGATTTAATCAATAATGCAGGTTTTAATAGAGAACTCTTTGATAAAGGGTTTAATGTTTCATATTTTTGTTATAAGTTGACTTTTATAGATGAAGAAAAAGTTTTAGCCTGTGAGAATTTAATTAAAAGTATTGAAGATAAATATGATTATCCAGTTATAATGTTTAATAAAGAAGATGGTTTTATTTCACTAATATTAAATGAGTATATTGATGATGAATTAAATACTTTATTTAATGGAATTCTTGAAATCCCAACAGATAAAATACCACGTCTTTTAAAGTTTGATCAACATACTACCAAACAAGAAATTAAAAATGAATATATTTGAAATATAGCTTAAATTAGATATAATTTATAAATGCATGTAATTTAAAAATATACTAATTTGGAGGTTATTAATCATGAAAAAGACTTATATCATTGGAACTAGCGGTCATAGTAGAGTTGTGCTCGATATTTTAGAAAAGAGAGGCCAGGATATTGCCGGCTTTCTCGATGAAGATGAGGCTACCCACGACACGATGATTAATAATTATCCAGTTATAGGTTATGTCAGCAAGCTTAAAGAGCTTGAGGCCAGTGTGATTATTGCCATTTCCCATAATCCGACCAGAAGGAAGATCTTTAATCAGCTAAGCAGTTATAATGTCCAGCTGATTAATGCGATCCATCCTGATACCACCATCAACTCCCACGTTGATTTAGGTACTGGCAATCTGATCGCTGCCGGTGCAGTTATTAACTCCAATTCAGTTATCGGTGACAATGTAATCATTAATACTGGCGCCACTGTAGATTATGAATCTAGAATAGAAGATCATGTCCATATCTCACCTGGAGTCAATCTCGGCGGCAATGTGACAGTTAAAGAAGGCGCCCATATTGGCATTGGTGCATCAGTTCTCCCAGGTGTCACTATCGGCGAAAATGTCACTGTTGGAGCCGGCGCAGTCGTTATCAATAATCTTGAAGCCAATGCTGTCTATGCCGGGGTACCTGCTGAGAAAGTCCGGGATATCAATTAAAGTATTTTAAACTAGTTAATAGCAATTAAGATTAAATAACTGTAAGATTAAATGCCTGTATAAATTGATAGAGGAGAGTCTTTTACATGTATCCATTAAAATTTAAACCGATCTATAAAGAAAAGATCTGGGGCGGCAGGAGCCTGGCCAGAAAGTTTGCCAGGGAGCTCCCGGCCGGCCCTATTGGTGAGAGCTGGGAGATTAGCAGCCATGGCGATGATATCTCTATTATCGCCAATGGCGACTATGCCGGTCTCTCACTCCTGGAGCTTATTGCTAAAAAGAGGCAGGAGGTTTTAGGAAGAGAACTTTCAGGTAAGAATAGAAAATTAAGCGAAGATAACCTCTTTCCCCTGCTGGTCAAGATCATCGATGCCAGGGATAACCTCTCTGTCCAGGTCCATCCAGATGATGCCTATGCTGCTAAAAATGAAGCCGGTGGCAGCGGCAAGACCGAGCTCTGGTATATCCTGAATGCCGAGCCAGGAGCCAGCATTATCTATGGCTTAAAGGATGGTGTCACCAGAGACCAATTTACTCAAGCTGTTGGCGGTCCTGATTTCCTGGATCTCCTAAACTTTGTCCCGGTTAAGACCGGCGACTATTTTTACATACCTGCCGGCACAGTTCATGCTATCGGCAAAGGCGTTATGCTGGCCGAGATCCAGCAGACATCAGATCTAACTTACCGGCTTTATGACTGGGATAGAACCGATGATGCCGGCAACTTTCGGGAATTACATATTGATAAAGCCATTGACGTCATTAATTTTAATCATAACCAGCCTGGCCATGAGCCGCTAGCCTCTGGCAATCAGCACCAGACCAGGCAAACCCCTGGCAATCATCGCCAGACCAGGCCAGGCAATTTACTTATCGATAACCCTGACCACCAGGTCAGACAGCTTAAAAACTCAAACTTTTTTAATGTTGAGCTAATCAACATATTTAAGCGCTATACCGGAAACACTAAAAATAGAAGGTTCTATATTTATATGAATCTAGGCAGCGAGGTTAAAATCAATTACAGCGATGGTTCTCTAAAAGTTGCTAAAGGCGAGAGCTTTCTAATCCCTGCCGCCCTGGGTCATTACGAAATTGTTGGCCAGACCAGACTGCTTAAAGCATTTTTGACTGATTAAAGCCTTTATAACTGACTAATATTACTGATAAATTATTATTTTACTTATAGATCATTACTTTACATAGGAGTTGTTTTTTTATGGAAAACAATAATAAAACCTACCTGATCACCGGTGCAGCCGGCTTTATCGGCTTCCATGTGGCCAGGCGTTACCTTGAAGCCGGCAGTCAGGTTATCGGCTTGGATAATATAAACGATTATTATTCTGTTCAGCTTAAAGAAGATCGCCTCGATCTTCTTAAGGACTATCCAAATTTCACCTTTGTAAAAGGCGATCTCAAGGATAGAAATTTAATCGCCACCACATTTACAGATTATCAGCCTGAGATTGTAATTCACCTGGCAGCCCAGGCCGGTGTCAGATATAGCCTGGAGAATCCCCATGCCTATGTAGATTCCAATCTTGTCGGCTTTTTAAATATCCTGGAAGGCTGTCGCCATAATAATGTAAAGCACCTGCTTTTTGCCTCCTCAAGTTCTGTCTATGGAGCCAATCGAAAGGTGCCCTTTGAGACCTCTGACAATGTCGATCATCCTGTCAGTCTTTATGCAGCCACCAAGAAATCCAATGAGCTGATGGCCCACAGCTATGCCCATCTTTATGATCTGCCAGTAACCGGGCTCCGTTTCTTTACAGTCTATGGCCCCTGGGGCAGACCGGATATGGCCTACTTTATCTTTACCAGGCGCATCGTCAATGATGAGCCAATCGATGTCTTTAACCATGGCGATATGTCCAGGGATTTCACCTATATAGATGATGTCGTTGAGGGCATCTATAAACTGAGCAGCCAGCCTGCCAGCCCTGATAAAAGCTGGAACGCAAAGGATCCTGATCCCGCCAGGAGCAAAGCTCCTTACCGGATCTATAATATCGGTAATAACAGCCCTGTCGACCTAATGGAATTCATTAAAACCATCGAAAAAGAACTGGGCCAGGAAGCCGAAAAGAACTTTAAACCGATGCAGCCAGGCGATGTCAAGACAACCTATGCCGACTGCACCGATCTCATAGAAGATGTCGGCTATGAACCAGACACCCCACTTTCTGAAGGCATCAGCAAATTTATCAGCTGGTACCGGGACTATTATCTATAATTTCTGCATGAGAATTAATCTCTTAGCAAAATCATGGAAATATTTTTAAAAATTCATTGAGCTTCGGCCTTTAATTTGTTAGAATAGAATTGGCTATTAATATATTTTTCACAAAATGATTATTTACAATAAAAATTAGGTTAGCTACCTGCCTGGAATATTATCCTTTAGGTTATAAATTGAAAAGCTTAAAAGAGAATAAATTATAGTAAAGACTGGTCCAGGTTTGGTAGAGAAATAGGAGGAGACTATTGAATGTACAAGAATAAGATCAGTATTATTGGAACAGGTTATGTTGGTTTAGTTGGCGGAGTTTGTCTTGCAGATTTTGGTAACACAATTATCAACGTCGATATTAACGAAGAGAAGATTGAGCAGCTCAAGCGGGGCGAGGTCCCAATTTATGAGCAGGGCCTCCAGGATATGCTTGATAGAAATATGGAAGAGGGCAGAATCTCATTTACAACTGATGTTGCTGCCGCAGTTGAAGAGAGTGAGGTTATCTTTATCTCAGTCGGCACCCCACCAGATGAGGATGGCAGCGCCGATCTCACCGCAGTTCTCGAGGTTGCCAAAACTATCGGCCAGAACATGAATGGTTATAAGGTTGTCGTTGACAAATCAACAGTCCCTGTCGGCACCGGCCGCAAGGTTGCAGCCACCATCCAGGAGCAGCTTGATGAACGTGGCGCCAACTTTGACTTTGATGTCGTCAGTAACCCAGAATTCTTAAGGGAAGGTAAGGCAGTCCATGACTTTACCCATCCAGATAGAATCGTTATCGGTACTGAAAGCGAGCAGGCCAGAGAGATCTTAAGCGAGGTTTACAGGGCACTCTATCTAAATGATGTACCATTTGTATATACAAACCTTGAAACTGCCGAGATGATCAAATATGCCTCCAATGCTTTCCTTGCCACCAAAATCTCATTCATCAATGAGATGTCAGTTCTCAGCGAGAAAGTTGGAGCTAATGTCCAGGAGATTGCCAGAGCAATGGGCATGGATGGCCGGATCAGCGATAAGTTTTTACATAGTGGTCCAGGCTATGGCGGTAGCTGTTTCCCTAAAGATACCAGAGCCATCGTCAGAATAGCCAATGAGCACGATGTCGATCTCAAGGTTATCCAGGCCGGCATCGAGGCCAATGAGTATCAGAAAAAGCATATGGTCGAAAAGATCACCGGTCGCCTCGATGATCTCGAAGGCAAGACCCTGGGCGTCCTGGGCTTAAGCTTTAAGCCAGAGACCGATGATATGCGGGAATCACCGGCATTAACTATCTTACCAGAGCTAATTGAAGCTGGAGCTAAAATCCGGGCCTATGATCCCCAGGCCATGGAAGAATCAACCTGGCGCCTCAAGGAATACGAGCAGGATATTATCTATTGCGCCAATGAATATGATACCATGAAAGGTTCAGACGCCCTGGTCCTGGTCACCGAGTGGAATCAGTTCCGCCGTCTCGACCTCCAGCGGGTCAAAGACCTCCTGGCCAACCCGGTCTTCTTTGACCTCCGCAACGTCTATAAAGAAAAAGAAGTCGCCAAATATGACATCGACTACATCGGCGTCGGAGTTTAACATTTACACTAAAATTATATAGCTATATATACTAAAACCAGGAAGTCTGACCGGCCTCCTGGTTTTCATTATTATATTTATTCTTTGCGGAAAACTAATTATCTATATCATTTTCAATAACTTTTTTAGCTTTAAATTTTAACTCATTCAAATTATCTTCAACCAATTCATTTTTAGCCCTATTTTGGATATAATCCCAGTCGATTCCATCATAATTTAATATCATCATTCCTAATATCCATTCTTCCTGCCAGTTTTCTTTCCAGTGGGCATAGGCATTCAATCTATCAATTAAAATATCTTCTATCCCAATAAAATAGGCAGTATGTCCATTAGGTGTGTGAACTTTAGTTATACGCTCTTTATCCCCGGCCAGGGGGCCTGATGGAACTTCAATTGCTAATTCAAGTTCCTCATCATCATAAACCCAATATTTTTGATCTCTTGTAAATCCTAAATTACTTAAGATCTCATCAATATCAGCTATTGAGCTTTCACAGATAATGTCAATATCCATTGTTGAATAACCGCCAGTAGTATAAAATTCTACTGCCTGATCGCCAACAACAACTGGTTTAATATTTAAATTTTCTTCAATAGCAGAGGTGATGATTGCAATAATTTCTATCTTTTTATCTAACTCATCCTTACCAGATGAAAGAACTTTTTTTATTTCTTTTTCATAACTCATTAATTTCACCCCTGTGATTAGTGCTTATTCATTATCCAGTAACCTGTACTCACTATCAGAAATCTTCTTAAACTTTCTCTTTTTTGCCTTAAGCGCAAGTTTATATAAGAGAACCCTTTTTTCCTGGGAGCGATTTTTACTGCCAGAGCGATCACTATTTTCATCCCTGAGCCGGTCCCGAATTTTTAACATCTTTAATTTCCGTTCCCTCTTACTTTTATTATATTCTTCAAGGTTTATTTCTCTCATAGTTCTCACTCCTTACAAGAATTATAACATAATAGCTTTTACACTGCCAGAACCAGTTTTATTGACTGGTATAATGTGTTAAAATAAATTTATGGGTAAAATTCGCCCTTTTTTACTCATGTTAATGCAATACATGTAACGATTACCCATAAAAATTCACCTTTATACAGGTGAAATATGAGAATTCACCGCTTTTAAGGTGAACAAACGGAAGGATGAATCTAATGCCAAAAATATATATAATCCACGAAAACGACGAATGGACCGAACCTTTAATTAGTGCACTCAAAGAAAAGAATCTGCCCTATGAAGACTGGCACCTGGACCAGGGCATGCTGGATCTTACAACTGAACCACCTGAAGGCGTCTTTTATAACCGGATGAGTGCCTCATCCCATACCAGAGGCCATCGCTATGCCCCTGAATACACAGCAGCAGTCCTTGAATGGCTCGAAAACCACAGGAGAACCCTGGTTAATAGCAGCAATGCCTTAAAGCTTGAGGTCAGCAAGGTGGCCCAGTATACCGCTCTTGAGGCTGCTGGGATTAAAACTCCCAAGACTATTGCAGCTGTCGGCAGAGATAATATCCTTAAGGCCGCAGAGAAATTTACAGGCCAGTTTATTACCAAGCATAATCGGGCCGGTAAAGGCCTCGGCGTTAAACTTTTCAACAATGCTGCTAGTCTGAAAGACTATCTCGATAGTCAGGAATTTGAGCAGTCAATCGATGGAATCACCCTTATCCAGGAATATATCGATTCTCCAGATAATTATATCACCAGGTGCGAATTTATCGGTGGCAAGTTTTTCTATGCAGTCAGGGTCGATACCTCCCAGGGCTTTGAACTCTGCCCGGCAGATGTCTGCCAGGTCGGCGATCAGTTCTGTCCCACCACCAACCATAAATTCGAGATCATAGAAGATTTCACCGAAAACCAGGATGCCATTAGCAGACTTATAGCCAGATATGAACAGTTTCTCGCTGAAAACGACATCCAGATAGCCGGCATCGAATTTATCAGAGATAGCGACGGCCAAATCTACACCTATGATGTCAATACCAATACAAATTACAATCCACCGGCAGAGGCCAGAGCCGGAATGTTTGGTATGAAGAAGATAGCCGACTATCTTGGCAGCCTGCTGTAGCCTTTGCAATATGACTTGAACAATGAGAGCAAAAAGTTAAACTGCCAATTTGTTTTAATCTCCAATAAATAGTATAATATAATTTGTGGTTAAATAATGGAATGTCAATTCAAATGAGGTTTTAACTTATGCAGGATATCAGTGGCACAATCTATTATAATAAAAAAATTGATGACAGCAGAGAGGCCAGGCTTGCCATCCACAGGGACAATCCTTTAGATTTCGAGAAATATCTGGCCGAAATACCTGAAATCTTTAAGGAAGGCACCAGTCTGGTCTATCAGAACTCCAGAAATACAATTAAAAAATTCCAGACTGAATTTGGCCTCGATAACCCCCTTATAATCAAGAAATTTGGTCAGCAGGGGTTATATGACAATATTCGATTTAGAGTCAGTAAATCACGTGCTTTCAGGTCTTTTAGGGCGGCTAACTGGTTGGAAGAGCTCAATATTTTAATCCCGCAGCCATACCTGGCCATCGAATACAGAACAACCGGCAATAAGCTGATAAACTCTTATTATATCTCTGAATTTGTAGAATTTGATTTTGATTTATATAAAGTCTACCGAGAAAACCCATTGCCAGGCAAGACCGAACAGGTAATATCTGAGCTTGGTAAAATGGTTAGTAAGATTCATAACCATAATATAATATATGGTGATCTTCATCCTAATAATATTCATTTTGTAAGAACTGACAGTGACAGCTATAAATTTTTCCTGATTGATTATAATAGGATTAAAAAGTCCAGTAATATTAGTTTAAAACAGCGAGCTAAGGATTTATATAGATTAAGAATACCTGATAAATATGCCTCAGCTTTTTTTGATGGTTATGATTATATCGGTAAGGATACTAAACTGCATAAATACATAGATAAATATTATAATAGACATCACCTTTTTAAGCAGGTTAAAAAGAAAATTAGAAATTAATTCATTAGTAATTAATTCAATGGAGTTGAAATTTTAATGTCTCAGACAATTGCAGCAGAAAAAATAGATTACCCAAAATTAAATAAAGTTTTCGTCGCTGGCTTATACATATATGCTCTCGGTTCCCACCAGGGAAGATCGTTAATAAGCCTTGGGGTTGGCCTGGTCTTATTAACCTGGCTAATCAAAGTCATCGGTTATAGAGATATCAGTTTAAATAAGTCTGTTAAACACTGGCCAATCTTTGCCCTGGCTTTAATCATGATCTTTTCCAGAAATGATTTCTGGGATGTCCTGGGTTCAGGCCATGTTTATAGCGTTATCTTTCCCTTGGCGATTTTAAATCAACTCAAAGATAAGAAATTGATCTATAAAATCCTTGGAATATCTCTAGGAGTTCTCTTTATATCAGGCATTGTAGCCAATTATCAGCATTTCATAGAAGGGATGCGGAGAGCTGAAGGTCTTGCCAGATTTTCAATAACCTCTGGTAATGTTTCTGTCATGGGTATAGGCTTATTACTGCCATTTTTATTTAGAAAAGGCAATAAACCCTGGCATTATATTGTAGCTGGCCTTGGAATTCTTGTTTATACAACTGCAGTAATATTTTCAATGACCAGAGCAGCCTATTTTGGTCTAATTGTAGTTTTATTTTTATTTACCCTTATTAAAAAACCAAAATTCATTCCTGTAATCATATTATTAGTCGTTTTAGTCTTTAATTTTCTCCCAGGAAATGTCCAGGATAGATTTTACTCCAGTTTTGACTTAGAAGGAAGATGGATACAGAGTAGACTCCTTATGTGGAGGGTTTCTGTTGATGCTGCCCTGGAAAATCCAATCAGGGGGATTGGCTATGATAATTATGGAGATTATTATCTTGAAAAGGATTATACTGAAGGTAGTAGAAATTTTACCAGCCCACACAACAATTATTTTCTGTTTTTGGCTGAAACAGGCTTTACAGGATTCTTTATTTTCTTATATTTAAGTTTTTATTTAATAAAATTATTTTATTTATCATATATTAAGATACCAGATGAAAACAGTATTGATAAAGCTTTGTTTTTAGGGATTTTACTTGCTATAATTGGATTTTTCGTTACAGGCTTAACTGAGACAAATATCGGAGAATCTCAGACTAGAAATTTCTTCTGGCTATTAGTTGGATTTGGATTTTCACTTAATTATTTCACTTTTTATAAGCAGAATAATATTGATGAATCTAATAAAAGTACGAGCCTGGAAAGTGAATAAACTATGAAAAAAATAATTGAAAATATTAAGGGGAAAAATTTAGTTAAAAAGAATATTTTTTATGTTCCAGTTGATAAAGTTTTAATTGGTTTTGGCGGTATAGGCAGCTTTACATTAAGTAATTATAATCCTTATGTCTGCCAGGTTAAAGAATTAATAAATAATCCAGAAATTAATTATCAGAAATCATTAAACAAAAGAATAAGAAATAATATTAAAAAATTGATTGATAATAAAGAGTTTGGTGGTCTTTTAGGTAAAGATTTACAAGAAGAATTAAAAGAATTTGTCCCTAAAAATATACCCAAAAAAATTAAAAATAAAGAGAATATAATTTTTATACCATATATTAGTTGGATAACAGCTCAGAGTAAATCAAATGAGTTAAAACAATATATTCATGGATATTCATTAGGACAGGAAAAATTTTATCCTCGAATAAAAGATTTTCAAGTATTAAAAAAGGTCTATAAAAGTATTAATAAAAATGGTTATAAACCTGATGAATATGCATCTATTAATTCCAGTTTCATTCAGGGAACTCTTTTAAAAGATGGTTGGGACTTTAAATGTCATATTTCTAGCGGAAGACATAGGGCAGCAGTTTTAGCAGCCCTGGGTTATAAAGAGATCCCAGTAATATTTTATGATAATAGAAAATCAATGAATAAACTAAGAACATGTAATTATCATCATATTTTAGACACAAATAATACCGAAAACTGGTTGGCTGTAAAGCATGGAATTTATCCAGAGTATTTCATAAAGAAATTATTTCACTTACATTTTAAGCCAGAAGAAAAACAAAAAGCCGAAATGCTTGGCATCAAACAGGGAGATAAAAATGGAAACTAACAAAAAAATCATCTATAACCATAAAGCCATAATAGAAAAAGACCGTGAAGTCATTCCTGAAATCTTTGATTACCTGCTCAATGACCCGGCTAAGCTTGAGCTAATTAAAAGAAAAGGCAGCAAAAACACCGCTGTCTATTATTATAATCATGAGGGCAGGGGCTATTTTATCAAGCATTTCTATTTTAGAAAGTGGACCTATGCCTTAAAAGAAATTATCGGCAGCCCGATAGGACTGACAAGTTACAGAAAATCAATTAAAATGCTTGTTAATCACATCCCTGTAGCCACTCCGTTGGCAGCAATAATTTATGATGGTACCAGGTCTAAAAAAGATAGTGTATATATATCACAGGAGCTTGAAAATAGTGTCCTTGTCAATGACCTCATCAAAGAAAATAAAGTAAGAGATATACCTAAAGAAAATATGGAAAGCCTAACTCTTCAGATGGCTGATATCTGGGCTAAAATGCTCAATAATAACTTTATCCATAAAGACCCAAACTCAAAAAACTTTATGATCACAGATTTAAACGGTGAGCCTGAAATCTATTTAATAGATATCGCAGATATTTTTGCTCTGCCATATGCTCCGGAATTTCTTAAAATTCATTCTATGGCAAGGTTCTTTGGTAAATTTGCTAAGTCATTTATCCAGTCTGAAGCTGAATTTGATAAAAAGTATTTCGATATTTTTGAAGAAGAGTTCTCCAGAAACTATAACTTTAAAGGCTCAAATGAGAAATTTATTGCTAAAGTTAAAAAGCTTACTCGCAAGAAATATCAGTGGAGATTAGATCGGGATAGGAGCTGATTTTAATGTCAATCGGCGTACTTGTAATAACTTACAATGAAGAGGAAATGCTTGCAGACTGCTTGGATTCTGTAACCTGGGCCGATGAAATAGTCGTTGTTGATTCTGATAGCAAAGATAAGACCAGGGAGATAGCTAAAGAATACACCGATAAAGTATATATCCGGGAGTTCGATAATTTCTCCAACCAGAGAAACTTCGGCCTTGATAAGCTGAAATCTGACTGGATCCTTGTCCTCGATGCAGATGAAAGGATAACCACTGAACTCCAGGCTGAGATCGAAAAGAAGATTGCCACAGGAGGTTATGATCTCTACCAGATCCCCAGAAAAAATTTCTTTCTCGGTAAATGGATAAGATATGCAGGCTGGTACCCTGATTATACCGATCGCCTCTTTAAAAATGATCAGTCTATCAGATATGCCGGCGATGTCCATGAGTGCCCGACCTTTACTGGCAAAAAGGGCAGAATGGACCAGCCTATGATTCATTATACATATCAGGATATCGCCAGCTATATGGAGAAGGTCAACCATTATACGACACTAAGCGCCAGAGAGAGCAGTAAGGATCCATCATTATTTTATGTATTCATCAGAAGCTTCTTTGAATTCTTTAACTTTTTGCTATTTAAAAAAGCCTTCCTGCTTGGCAGGGAAGGCCTGGTTTTAACTGCAATTTCAACAGTTTCAAAGTTTTTAAAATATATTAAAATCTGGGAGAAAAACAGAAAAGATTAAAATATATATTATTCATTTAATCTATCAATTCTTCATACTGATTAACCATCTTCTCAATCGAAAAATTTTTCTTTACATAATCTCTGGCATTACTGGCATAAGTAGTTCTCAAATCATCGTCCTTAAGCAACTGGTTGACTTTTTCAGCCAGGTCTTGAGGATTTTCTTCTTTAGCCAGAAGACCGACCTCACCATCCTGAACAATCTCCGGTATATTACTTGCAGCAACTGCAACCACAGGTAATCCAGTCGCCATAGCCTCAACCAGAACCAGCCCAAAACCTTCAATTCTTGCTGAATGGACCATTAAATCTGCCTGAGCCAGGTACTCATCTACATTATCCACAAAACCTGTCAGATAGACCTGATCATCTAATTCATACTCTGAAATTAATCGCTCAATCTTATCTCTTTCATCGCCTTCACCGATTATAAATAATTTCCAGCTCTGATTTAATCTATTTAATTTCTTCATACCGGCCAGTAAAAGATCATGGCCTTTCTCAGGAAAAAGCCGGCCTACATTAACTAAAATCTTATCACTTTCATTGATATTATAATCTTCCCTTAATGAAAACCCTGGCTCAATATTTTCCGGTATCTCAACACCATTGTATATCAACTTAATTTTCTCTTTATTTAAAATACCTTTAAGATTTTTCATTACATTTTCTTTAGTGGATTTGGAATTGGCTATAATATCAGTAAGCACAGTGCCATAAAGCCAGTTCGAGTAAAACCGCTTTTTTAAAGGCCGGTCAACACCCCGGCGATAAATTATCCTCTCTACATCTGCCAGCGCCCCGGTAATAGCTCCAAATTTTCTATCTCTCGATAAATTTAAAAAGAGCACTTCAATATTATTTTCTTCAAGAAAACTTTTAAAACTAAAGATTTTAACTGGATTTAAACAGCTCAAAGTATTATGTAAATTAACTATCTCTGTTCTAAGCCCCTTAGCTTTAGCTCTTTTGATAATTTCACTATCCTGGCGCCCGGCAACCCAGACATTATGCCCTCTATCTGCAAGACCCTTAGCAGTCAGCAAAGTCCAGTTCTCGCCACCACCCCAGCTAAAATGTGTATTCAAAAAAACTATATTTCTGCTCATAGTATAGGATTTCTCCTCCATTATGTATTTAAAACTAAAATTTGAAAATCAAATATTTGAATTAAACTTATTAAAACTATTAAATATTAACAAGTTCAGAATTCTTTTGAATTATCTTATTATGATTCCAGTAATCCAATTTTTCTTTAGCTAATTTTAATATATCCTGAAACTTTTTTTTCTTAAGAGTCTTATTCACCAGCACCCTTTTCTCACTTAAAGAAAGTTCGACCTCATGGACATAAGCCAGGGCCAGTAGTTTGGCTAAATTTTTATCAATTATGCTCTGGGACATAGCTGGAAACTTTTTAATACTATCCATATCAATAAATTTAATCTCACCGACCTCATCCACAAAAAAATTAGAAAAGTTCGGATCACCACTTAACAATTTATTGCTATAGAGTGTATTAAGCAACCTGGACAGATTCTCAATAGCTTTCTCCCTTAGTTTTACATCATCACTATCATCCAGGAAATCAATTAGTTCCTGCCCTGATATCTCCTCAGTAATAAATAGACTTTCTCTATTAATAAAAGAGCCGTATTTAATAGCCCAGCCCTTTTTAATAGTCGGAACACCAATTTCCTGCAGTTTATTTAATAGCTTTAGATACCTTTCGCCCTCTGCAGGCCTGAATAGATTTTTAACCTTCTTTTTAAATTTTAAATTCTCATACTTTTTTATGTAATATGTATTCCCATCCAACTTATACTTAAAGACATCATGGGCTTTATCATCTTTAAATAAAGCAGCCTGATATTCAGCTTTATCATCAATAATAATAAATTTATCTATAATATCTTCTAAAAGCTCAAGCCTGCTCTCAGCCCTATAGCTAGCCAGAACCTCGTATTCTCGGCCCCTATAATTTAATCTCATAAATAACTCCTCCATAGTCTTAGCATCATTTATTATAATACCATACCACCGGTTAATTACCAAGCATATAAACATACCTCAATCACTGGTGTTTTATTAAACCTGTTATTAATTACTCAGTGAAATGAAATTTGGCTTATGGTATAATTAAATCACCCTGTAATAGAGGTTAATTTTTACCTCAAAAATATTTGAAAGCAGGTGCTTTATATGGCTGAAGAAAAAATCTTAAATCTTATCCTCGATAGAATTGATGAAAGGACTGGAGCTATTTTCGAGCAGACTACCGAACTTTCTGAATTCAGAACTGAAGTCAACCTAAAACTAAATAGTTATAAGAAAGACTTTAAGTTTATCGAGGATAAATTGTTAGAACATGAAAAGGAAATTTATAAACTTAAGCATCCAGATGATAATGAAAAAGAGATAAACTGGGGCTAGAATTTTTATAATAATTCCTGTAAATTGTCTTAATTAGAGATACCAGAAGGTCGCAAAGCTTTCTGGTCTTTTTTACCTCATCTTTGAAAGAGAAAATTTTAATTTAAAGAGGGAGGGGATATTTTGGCTGAGATTAATACTCATAAAGTCTGGACCAGGCAGGACGATTCTGTTCTTGAAACTTTAGAAGAGGATGGGGTTTATAGAGTTAAAGAAAAGTATATCAGGGCTAAGATGGGCAATCTCGCTGATATATATATCAATGTCTATAAATGGCTCAGAAATCAAGCTTCAAAACGGATGGATATTCCTGAAGCAGCAAGATATCCGATCTGGCTGACAACCCATGAAGAATTAAAGTTACCAGAAGCAGAAGGTTGTATTAACTTTGAGCTTGAGATCCCGGATAGCAATATTCTAATCTTTGATATGGAAAAGTGGGATTACATTGTTAATTATATGTATCTACCTGAGGACGATCAGGACCGGCAAAGGTTTAAAGATAAACTCGATAAATATAATATCAATGTTGAATCTGATATCTACCTGGAAAACTTTTATCCCCTGCTTAAACAGGAGATGGTCTCCAGCTGGGAGCGGCTATTTGATGATAATATCAGACTTTCAAATCATGATGTCGCCATCTGCTGGGAATTAAAAAAGGAGTGGGTGATTGATTATGAGAGATACCTATGAGTTATGGACTCACCAGAAACCAGAGCTTAAAGACCTTATTTTAAACCAGGGTAGAATTACAGTCAAAAGAAAATATATAAAGGATAAGTATGGAGAACAGGCCGATATATTTCTGACAGCCTATAACTTTTTTGTTCAAAAGTTTAGAGAGTACGTAAGCTGCCCTGGAGGTGCCGAATACCCATTCTGGGCAGCCACTGATAGAGAGGCAGCCTCAACTGGAACAGAGGGCGTATTCCTGCGATTAGAGGTCCCTGCAGACCAGACAGTATTCTTTTCAGCAATCCAGTGGAATCAAATCTTAAATCTTGAATATCTGGCTGACTCCCCTGAAGATAAAAAACACTTCAACAAAAAATTAGATAGCATGGGGCTAAATCCTGAAGCGAAATCAGAGATCCTTATAACACCCCATTATCCCCTATTAAAAGCTGAAATTAAAAAGAGCTGGCATGATAATTTCAAATTGGCCAGAAATCCTGAAAGAATAGAAGACAACAATGTAAAAGCCGCCCTCTGGGAGCTAAAAAGTAATTGGCTGATTTGATATTTCAATAATATCTTATCTAAATTAAATTTCTTCTGATTTACCCTTGACAATTATACAATTTTTTTATATTATATATACAGTGTTAATAACAATTACTGATAAGAGCATTAACGATTAATTAAATTAAATCAGGAGGAGATATTTAATGGAGAATTATGACAACTTACAGACTTATTTATCAAACTTTGCAGTATTAAATGCCAAGCTACACAACTTACACTGGAATGTTGAGGCCAAACAATTTGTTCAGCTTCATGAGTTTACTGAAGAATTATATGATGAGTTCTTTGTGATGTTTGATGACATTGCTGAGCTTATGAAGATGAAAGGTGAAATGCCACTTGTAAAAATGAATGATTATGTTGAGCATGCCACAATTGAAGAACTTCCAGCAAAAACATTTAGCTATGATGAAGTTATAAATGCTGTAGAAGCTGATTTAAAAGAAATGAAATCACTTGCTGTAAAAATCAGAGAAGAAGCCGATGAAGTCGATGATTTTGAAGTCGTTGGCGAAATGGAAGAGCATGTCGCATTCTATAGCAAGAATCTCTGGTTTATCAGAAGCATGAATGTTTAACAAATCTCTTAACTAAATAAAATTTTAGTTTTATATTTAAAGGGGCTGGAAATAATCCAGCCCCTTTAAACTTTTATATTAGATTAAAAAGCCATTCTGTAAACTCCCCAGCCATCCTCATCAGTCTCTATATATTCAATCTGCTCAAAGCCTTTTGTTTCTAAATAATCGACACCTGACGGGTCAGAATGGAAGATTATATCTCCCTCAATATCAACTGGTTTAATTCTCCAGTTATTTTCTCGTTCAGGAGATACAACATCATTTTCAGCAAAGTATTCAACCAGTACATCCTGGTTTTTGACATCACCAGGTGCAGCCTCTAATAGACTCTGAGAACCATCCAATACATCTGTGGCAGTTCCTGAAGCCCGGTGATTATTTGTAGCCATTAAGAATTCCATATCATCTTCTACAGGCTCACCATCATAGGTTAAATCAACTATTCTCTCACCTAATTCCTGAGTCACATCAATTTCATATTCAACACCCATGATTGATTCATAATAGAAGCCCTCAAAATATTCATTAATTAACTGTTGGTCAGCTTCTTCATCTGGATCAATCTGGTTAAAGTTATCTGCGCTTTCTTCTAAAAACTCTCTCAGTTCTTCTCCAGTAACTTTAACCACCTGAAAGATGTTATCATAGATATATATATCGGTAGCATCAGTTATATTTAAACTTCCTGGCTCGATCGAAGTATAATCAGTTGGCCCCTGGCGTCCAAACCTGAGAGGAGCTGCTGTTGAGATGAGTGGCATATCCTGATACTCTTCTTGCTCAGTTAATTCTAATCTTTCTTCAACATACCATTTCTGAGCTTCCTGGACTAGCTTAATTGTTGCTGTATCCTGAACTCTTGAGAAATAGGTTGTTAATTCAGTATCTGTTTCACCGATAGGAGTGTTGACATATTCAATAGTTGCTTCATGTTTTTCTTCAACCATATCCACTATCTCAGGATCTGACTCAACATTTTCATCAACTTCCTTTAATCTAGAAGAACTCTCAACTACGTTCCATTCGCCATCTTCCTGGCTAAGAGTCATATCAATTACTCCAAGATGGCTTCCCCAGGCACCAGGCAATACAGCCGGGACATCATTAACCAGTCCTGCTTCATTATCTATTCCTTCAACATCGTCATATTCACTGCCTCCAGGAAATTCATTGTGTTGATGGCCTAAGACCATAGCATCAATACCATCAATTTTACTCAGATAATAACCTGCATTAACATCAGTATCATCAGGGTCAATTCCAGTATGGGCAGAGACTATTACTATATCAGCTCCGACATCTCTAATTCTTGGAATAAAGCTTTCAGCTTCCTCAATTATATCTTTTCCAACAACTTCACCTTCTAAATGTGCACTTCCCCATTGCACAACTTCAGGAGATACAAAACTTACCACACCAATACTGATTGGTTCTCCATCAATTTCTCTTTCTAAAATAGCATATGGTTCAAAATAATTGATATCAGTAAATTCAGCGTCATATAGGTTAGCATTCAACCATGGGAAATTAGAGCCAACCTCTGCCTGCCTGAAATAATCAATTCCATAATCCTGTAATTCGTGATTACCAATGGCAGCAGCATCATAACCCATATGGTTCATAGCGTCAATAATTACCGGATATTCTCCTTCCTGGAGCGGAGGAACTGGCTGCTCAAGATCACCTGGCAACTGTCCAGCTTCAAGACTGCCTAGTAAACTTCCCTGGATAACATCTCCTGCATCTAGCAGCAGAATATTATCATAATTCTCTCTCTTATCATTAATAAGTGTTGAAACTTTACTTACTCCAATATTTTCATCAACTTCATCGGCCATATAATTATATGGCATCACATATTGATGAAAATCAGTTGTCCCTAAAATTGTCAGTTCATGCAAATCTTCTTCAGCAGTAATCGTTCCAGTTAAAATACCTGTAAAAATCAGCATGAAGGTTAGAGCAAGACTAATTACTGTTAGCTTCTTAAATTTCTTCATTTTAACCCTCCTTAGATTGATTTGTCAATTTAATAAAATTTGCACATTAATTATATCAGTTTTATTAAATAAGTTTCAAGGAAATAACATGGGCATTAAGTTTAATACTTTATTTGATAAAACTAATAACTTGCAAGTTTTTATTTTATAAACTATAATTTTAATTAAGAACATATTTTTCTGTCGAAACAACACTAAATAATGCCAGAGGTGATATTAAAATGATAACCCATATTACAAACAGGGCAGCCTGGGAGCAGGCTAAAGAAAGCGGGGTTTATAAAGCCAGTTCACTTGAAACTGAAGGCTTTATCCACTGCTCAACTATAAAACAGGTTCTCGGAGTAGCTAATAATCTTTATAAAGGGCAAAAAGACCTGGTTCTCCTCATAATTGATGAAAATAAGGTAAATTCAGAAATAAAATACGAAGATTTACATAAATCAGGGCAGGCCTATCCCCATATTTATGGCCATCTCAATACTGATGCCGTTGTTAATGTCTGTGACTTTACATATCATGCCAATTGCAGTTTTAAATTGCCAGATGAACTTAAGCTCTAACATAAAATTTTTACAGCCAAATAAATATGGAGGTGGCCAGAATGATAACTGAATTCAGGATTAAAAAAATTGTATTTGATATTGGTCAGGTTTTATTAACCTTTAACCCTGAGCAGTACTTAAAGGACCAGTTTAACCTCTCGACAGGACAGATAAAAGAGATAGCAAAAGCAACCTTTAGAAGTTCTGTCTGGCTCGATTTAGACAGAGGAAAGATCAGTAAAAATGAAGCTGCTGAAATTTTTTCAAAAAAGCTACCTGAATACAGCCAGGTTTTAGTGGAAGGTGTCTTAAACTGGGAGGAAATCTTAAATCCAATTGAGCCCAATATTGAGCTCTTAAAAGAATTTAGAGCTCATGATGCCTATCAAGTTTATGCTCTATCTAATTTTAATGATGAGAGTTATCAGGTTGCAAAATCTGAATTCCCTTTCTTAAATCTATTCAAAGGTGAGATTATCTCTGGCCAGGTTGGATATATTAAACCTGAACCTGAAATCTATCAGTTATTGCTGGACAGATTTGAGCTAAAGCCTGCAGAAACCTTATTTATTGATGATAGCAAGGAAAATATTGAAGCAGCTAAGGAATTTGGCTTAAGAACGATCCATTACAGGAATCCAGAGCAGCTACAAAAGGAGATAAAGCATTTAAATCTACTGATTTGATAATTGCTTAATATTTTCTAATGATATCTGCCCTGAGATAGATTATAGGAGGAGATTTTATGGCTGTTAAAGAGGTTTTAATGTTAGGTAACCCGGCTTTAAGAGAGAAATCGAAACCAGTTAAAGAATTTACCCAGGAAATATTTGATATTGCAAACGAACTTAAGGCTACTTTAAAAGATCTCCAGAAAGAAAAGGGTCTTGGCAGAGCTTTAGCTGCTCCCCAGATAGGCTATCAGAAAAAGATAATTTATGCCAACCTCTCTGATGAAGAGATTGTAATGATCAACCCGACAATTATAGATAAAAGCGACGAGATGATTGAGCTCTGGGATAGTTGTTTTAGCTTTAATGTTGATTTCTTTGTGAAGGTTAAGCGCCATCGCTGGATAACTGTTAAGTATTTAGATGGTAATAGAAATCAGAATATAAGAAAGTTTAGTGATGATCTCTCTGAGCTTTTTCAGCATGAAATTGACCATTTCTACGGAGTTCTGGCCACTGATAAGATGGTTGATAAAAAATCTATTATTATGCGCTCTGAATGGGAGAAACTCGATAATGATGGCCTTGGTATGTAATTAAAGCACACCATACCATTAAACTAAATAAATAATCATATCTAAAGCCTTAAATTTCGATACTTTAGTCACATATAACTTTAAATCATCAAGAAAATAATATATAATATTATATGAAGTAAAGTTTTACAATAATCATTACTAACAGTTAAGATTATTATTAACTTTACTAATTTTAATGAATTCAGCCGAAATTAAATAATATTTCGGCTTTTTTAATCCAATAATATATTTTATAAGCCTGGAAAGAGGTCTTTTTAATACTGGAGGTTATCTAATGAAAGTATATGTAAATGATACAGAGGTTACAATTTTTGATGGTGCAAAGGTTGAAGATGTTATCAGAAAATACTCTGTGGATAAATATAAAGAGATTAAAGAGGGTAAAATGAATATCTATGATAAATTTGACAATAAAGTTATGTTAGGAGGTGAATTAAGAGCAGGAGCTAAGCTTTATACTAAAGCTGATTAAATCTATTTTTACTTAAATCAAATAAATATTAAATAATATTTCACAAGGGGGAATTTATTAATGCATAAGTCAACAGTTAAAAAGTTAAGTGTAGTTTTTGTCATGGCTGCCATGGTTATGGCTATGTCAGCATTCGGTCTATTTCCAGGAGAATCAGGGGAGTTAATAGTCGAGGCAGATAGTCATTCAGATTATAAGACTGTCGCTATCCTGCATACTAATGATGAACATGGAGTAATTGAGAATTTTGGTAAGATTGCCTGGCAGAGAGAGCAACTTGAGGAAGAGTATGATGATGTTTTCCTTGTCAGTGGTGGCGACGCCTTTAGTGGTAATCCAATAGTCGATGAATATGTAATCGATGATGAAAATCTTCGTGGTAAGCCAATGATTGAAACTATGGGTGCTGCCGGATATGATGCTATGGTTATCGGTAATCATGAATTTGATTATGGCCAGGAGCGTCTCCAGGATAGCATAGATTCCGCCTATTTCCCAATGATTCTTGCAAACATGGAAGTAGATCCAGATGAAGCCGACATGGCCCAACCACAGCCATATGCAATGCTTGAAACAAGTTTTGGAGCAGATTTAACATTCTTAGGCCTGGTTCAGGTTAGTGGAGATTATCCTTCAACCCTGCCAGCAAATCTTTATGGGTTAAATTTCCTTGATCCAATTGAAACAGCTCTAGAATTCACCCACTTAGAAGATACTTCAGATGCCTTTATCGGTTTAACCCATATGGGTCATAGTTGGGAACAGGAATTAGCTGAAGAAATGTCTGAGCTTGATCTAATTATTGGTGGTCACTCCCATACAGTTGTTGAAGAACCTGTATTTGTTAATGATACTCTTGTAACCCAGGCTGGTTCTGATACAGAATATCTCGGTAAAGTGATGGTTACCTTTAATGAAGATAATGAAATAGTCGAAAAGGATTCAAAGCTGATTGCTACAGAAGATATTGAAGGTACCAATGAAGATGTTGAAGATATGATAGCTGGTTTTGAAGCTGAAGTTGAGGAAATCTTCGCCAGAGAGCTCAGTTATCTTGAAGAGCCTATAACCGGTGCTGAAGATTTAGGAGCATTTATGACTGATGCAGTTCTTGAATCTGATCAGATTGCCGATCTTGGTTATGATGTCGATTTTGCATTCCAGAATAGCGGCGGTATCAGGGTCAGTGAATTAGAAGCTGGAGCTCTAACTGTTGGCGATATCTTTGAACTAGAACCATTTGGTAATGATATTATTATCCATCAGATGACAGCCGATGATTTAAGATCACTTATCGGTACAGATTCTGAAAGCAGAGGAGAAGCCGATCTAAGAGTAGCCGGCTTAAATTATGAGGTTATAACTGATGCAGATGGCAATCTTGAAACAGTTAATCTCTATTATCCTGATGGAACAGAGCTAGATGAGGATACTGAATATACTGTAGCATTAAATAGCTATATTGCAAGTGCTTATGAATTTACAGCTCAGGATGATGGCGAGAATACCTATCTCCGTCACAATGATACTATCATCAATTTTGTTGAGAATATCATCTCAGAAGAAGACTTAAATGAAAAATATCATGGCTTAAGTAGAACACATTTTGAGTAAATCTCAGCAAAATTTAACTAAAAACTATATATCAAATATAGTAAAATAGTTAAAGATAAGGTTTAATATAAGAACCCTGATTCTGGTGATTAACCTCCTGGAATCAGGGTTTTATTATTTGAGACTATTTATTTTATCATAATTTTAGAGTTATTAGTATTTTATTCAGCTAATAATTGAGCCATTAATAGATTAGCCATCGGATAAATCCAACCCTGCTCTACATGATAGGGCTCATGATCCTGTAGTTTATACCTTGCAATCATTGGAATTTCAATAGCATTTCCTGTTGGAGGTATCTCGGCAAACTCTCCAATATGGGTTCCCATTACTGTCCATTCTAGAACTGCCTCGCCATTACTGATTATAATATTTCTAATTTCAACTTCTGACTCAAAAGCCACATTATAGAACCAGTAGAGATAATCTTCCAGCTCTTCTCGACTTGTGGCCATTGTGACACCTCCCATTGACATATCATAAAAGGTTACATCCTCGGTAACATAACTCATATCATGGATTTCAGCAGGATCTTCAGGATTAAGATAGGCCATGACAATTTCTTCAGTCCGCTCAATTCCAGGCCCCTCATGTCCATCTGCCATCAGAACACCAGGAAATGTCAATATCAAAGCAACCATAATTGATGAAACGATAACCCCGGTCAAAACTTTTCTGCTCAACATAATAAATCCCCCCTTATTTAATTTGCCCATATATAATAATTATATCACCAGTCTGATATAGATCAGTCATATCCAGGTCATAAACTAGTTAGATCTGGGTCATATCTAATTATTAGTATTTTCAATAATATTAAATAGGTTGCAAAGGATGATTTACAATGTTAGAATTTATTCAGTTCTAATAATTTTAATGGAGGTTTTGTAAATGTCTAAAACAATCAAAGAATATATAATCATATTTTTAGGTACCACAATAGTTGCAGCCGGACTTGCTATATTTCTAATTCCTTCTAATCTAGCTGTAGGTGGTATCTCCGGGCTGGCCATCGTAATAAATAGCCACTTTCCGCAAATCCCAGTCGGCCTAACAATGACTGTTATGAATGTTATTCTACTTTTAATCGCATTTATATTAATTGGCCGCCAATTTGGAGCCAGAACTATCTTTGCCAGTTTCACTCTCTCAGGTACAATCTGGTTGATGGAGCTTATTTTACCGATAGCAGGACCTCCAGTTGAAAATATTTTTCTTAACTTATTTTATGGTATTTTAATGGGAGCCATCGGTATGGCCATTGTTTTTTATTATAATGCATCTACCGGCGGAACAGATATTATTGCCAAAATAATTAATAACTTTTATCAAGTCGATATCGGCAAATCTTTGCTGGCAGCTGACTTTTTAGTTATAATCCTGGCAGCTTTTACCTTTGGAATAGAGCTAGGACTTTTTGCTTTACTGGGAATAATGATAAACTCTTTTACCATTGATTATATTATTGCCGGCTTTAATCTAAAGATACAACTTACAATTATTACATCAAAGCCTGAAAAAATAAAAAGTTATATTAATGAAAATATCGAACGAGGAGCCACAATTTATAAAGCAGAAGGAGCTTTCACCGGCCAGGCTAAAGATGTAATCATAACAGCCATGGATAAAAGGGAGTTCTTTGCCCTTAAATCCTATATAGCCGAGGTAGATGAAAATGCCTTTGTGATGGTTTCCCATGTAAAAGAGGTTCTAGGCGAAGGCTTTAGTTATTAATTTATATTTGAATATTAAATTAAAATCAAATCAAAAAGAAACAACTTACAACATAATACGTTATTATACTACAAATAGCAACTAATTATTACAAAATATTATTTTTAACAAAAAAAGGAGTTTTTTAATCGCCCGTGAATAATATAAATAGGGGTTTTATATAAATTCTATTATATATAGGGCGGTGAACTTAATTGAAAAAGTTTATTAAATTATTTTTTGTTTTCACTTTATCTCTTATTCTTTTAGCTGGTTGCAGTGATTTTGTTAATTTTAATACCAGTAATATTAAAGTTGGTGGCAGGGTAGTTACTGAAAACTCCAATTCTGCAGTTGCTGATGTTGTTGTTACTGATACAAAATCAGGAGAGACAGTTGACACTTGTTCTGAAGGTAAATGGGAGTTAACTATTACTGGCAGACCTGAAGAAGCTGAAATTTATGCAGCAAAGGATGGCTGGAGATTTAATCCGGAAAAACAAGTTGTTAGTTCTGATAATATGGGCATAATATTTGAAGGTACTTATGTTGAAACTGAAGATCAAGATCCTTCTGAACCATCAGACCCATCAGATCCTTCTGATCCATCTGATGATCCTGTTACATTTTCAATCTCTGGTGATATTGTTAATCAAGATGATGAACCTGTTAATGCAGTTAAATTAACATTAACTGATGAAGATGGAGAAGTTGCTTATGATTATTCAGATAGGAATGGAGAATTTGATTTTTCAGATCTTAAAGGTGAAATAACAATTATACCAGAAAAAGATGGTTATATCTTTGAACCTGAATATAGGAAGGCTGAAAAGGATAGAGAAAATATAGATTTTGTAGCTATAAAACAGTTTTATGATATTGAAGGTATAGTTACTGATAAAGAGGGCACTCCAATAAGTAATGTAAAAATTAAATTTAACGATGATCAATATGATTCAGTCATTACAAATATAAATGGAGAATTTACTAAGCGTAATTTAACTGGCCAGGTTGAATTAGAGCCAATAAAAAATGATTATGAATTTTCTCCTGCTACAATAAATTTAAGAGAAGCAAATGATAACATTGAAATTCTTGCAATGAGAGGTAGTTATGATATTGAAGGTTTAGTTTTAGATGAATACGATGAGCCTATAAATGGGGTAGATATTACATTTAAGGATTCAAATGATCAGATTATTGATACAACAGTAACTGGTTTTGAAGGACAATATAGCTATTCTGGATTAAAGGGAGAATTAAGAGTAATACCTGAAAAAGATGGCTATACATTTGATCCTGTTGAAAGAAAAATTTTTGGTGATAGTGATGAGGTAAACTTTAGAGCAGAGGACCAAAGTTATGATATATCAGGAATAATAGTAAATGAAAACAATGAACCAATAAGCGGTGTAAAGATAGAAATTAATAATGGAGAATATGATTCTGTATTTACTAACAATGACGGCGAGTTTAAAGCAAGAAATTTAGTTGGTGATATTAATATAGAACCATCAAAAGAAGACTATATTTTTAAACCAGCTGAAATTAATCTAGATAGTGCTAAAGATGATATAGAGATTATTGCTTACGAAGATGTATATGAGATATTTGGTAGATTAACTGATGAAAATTCTGAAGAGCCTATAACTGATGCAAGGATTAATTTTTCAGGTGATGATATTAGTTCAGTTTACACCGATAGTGAAGGATACTTTAATAAGACTGGTTTGATTGGTAATATAGATGTAACTCCAGAAAAACCTGGTTATGAATTTTCTCCTAAAACTAGGCAAGTTTCAGAGTATAATGATAATGTTAATTTTAAAGGTCATAAGCAAGAGGGTCCATTTGATAAATATTCTGTATCAGGTATTGTTTATAGCAATGGAAAACCAGTTCCTAATATCCAGATCAACTTTGAGGATTTAGAAGGAAATAATATAGGTTCTGCTATAACTGGCTCTAATGGAGAATGGGTTAAAGATAATTTATGGGGTACAGTTGTTATTAAACCTCAAGGAACCCCTGATTCTTTCAGTGAAAATTTCTCTCCTAACGAAATTACAGTAACTGAAGCTGAAGATAATATAGATTTTATTATATATGAAGAGGATTATAATGTTCATGGTAGATTAGTTGATGGAAATAATGTAGGTATTGCAGATGCAAAAATATCTTTTTCATCGATTGCTTCATTTAATAATAGCCATATTAGTTCAGTATACACTGATAACGATGGTTATTTTTCAAAAGTAGGATTAAATGGAATAGTAGAGGTCATTCCAGAAAAAGATGGTTATGAATTCATACCAGAAACAAGAGAGGTTTCTGGTTATAGTGATAGTGTAAACTTTGAAGGTAATTTAATTGATTAATTATTAGAATTTAATAATTAATTATGGGCCAGCGATTAAGTTTGCTGGCCTATCTCTATGCTTATTTGATTTGTATTAACCCACAATAAATAGTATAATAAACCTTGAAGTTTTTTATAGTAAGGTGGGTTAAAATGAATTTACTTAAACGTCTTTATAGCTATGTCGGACCATATAAAAAGAGGTTTATCTTTGCAATTATGAGTATGGTGATCCATGCTGCCCTGACAGTATTTTTTGTCAGAGTTTTTCAGGAGTTACTGGAGACAATTATTGCAGATATATCCGCTGATGAGGGCGGTATTTTTATCCTTTCAATGATTGCCCTGGGCATGATTGCTCTTTATTTTGTTAAGGGCCTGGTTTATTATGCTCAAAAATACTTAAGTAAGTATGTATCCCATAAAGTTATGCGGGATATACGAAATGATCTTTACAGCCATCTCCAGAAACTGCCTTTAAGCTTTTATAATAAGAGTAAAACTGGAGAAATCCTGTCCAGGCTGACAAATGATGTTAAGGTCCTTGAAGGTGCAATAGTTGATAGTTCAGTGAATTTAGTCTATAATTCACTGACTGTTATCGGTGGCTTCATCTACTTATTTTACTTAAATTTTAGGTTAACCCTTTTTCTAATTGTTGTTTTACCCTTGATTGCATTTATTGTTGTAAAGTTTAATAAAAAAATCAGAAATAAAAGTAAAGAAGTTCAGGTAAAAATTGCAGATGTCTCTGATGTTATTCAGGAAACTCTCTCTGCCATCAGGGTTGTTAAATCCTTTGGCCGTGAAGATTATGAGTATGAGAGGTTTCAGGAAGAAAATCAGGCTAATTTCAGGGCTGTCGTTAAAAAATCTCAGTATAAAGCAGCTTTAAGTCCAATGGTTGAATTTTCTGCTGCCCTGGGTTTTACAGCAGTATTATGGTTTGGTGGTCTTGAAGTTATGAACGGAACTATGGGAGCAGCAGAATTAATAGCTTTCTTTACAATGATTATTACAATTGGAAGCCCGCTCCAGTCAGTTACCAAAGTAAATGCAACTATCCAGTCAGCAATGGCCGCAGCTGAAAGAATCTTTGAAACCCTTGATTACGAAGTTGAAATAAAAACTAAAGATAATAATACTGTCCTTGATAAAATAGATGGTGAAGTCGAATTTAAAAATCTATATTTTGCATATGATGAAGAGACTGTCTTAAATAATATCAATTTAAAAGTGGAGCCAGGAAAGTCAGTTGCCCTGGTTGGCCCAAGTGGAGCCGGTAAATCAACTCTGGTTGATATGATTCCTAGATTTTATGATCCGATACAGGGTGAGGTTTCAATCGATGGCCATGATATACGTGATTTAGACGTAGATTTTTTAAGGAGTAAAATTGGCGTTGTTCCCCAGGAGACAATCCTCTTTTCTGGAACAATCAGAGATAATATCAGGTATGGAGATCTTGACGCCTCTGAGGATGAAATAATAGCAGCAGCAAAGGCCAGCAATTCCCATGATTTTATAATCGATTTCACTGATGGCTATGATACCTATCTTGGAGAAAGAGGAATCGGTCTTTCAGGAGGCCAGAAGCAGAGAATTGCAATCGCCAGAGCATTATTAAAAGACCCTGCTATCTTAATTTTTGATGAGGCAACTTCCTCACTTGATACTGAATCTGAAAAACTTGTTCAGGATGCTTTGAATCGCTTAAAAGAAAATCGAACAACCTTTATCATTGCTCACCGCTTGAGCACTGTTATCAATTCTGATAAAATAGTTGTTTTAGAAGACGGAAATATTATTGAACAGGGAGATCACAGTCAGCTGATTGATAGAGAAGGCCTCTATCACAAATTATATCAACACCAGCTGGCTCAATAAAGGTAGTGAATTATGAATACTGATAAAATAATTGATAAATTAATAAGGATTATTTTTGCTCTAGGAGATCTACTTGTAAATATTTTGCCTGAAGCTATTGTTTCCAGGTTAGGCAAAGCTTTAGGATATATTGCATATTATTTAGCCGGCCATGAGAGGCGCCTGGCCTGGAGAAATATAAATAATGTCGATATTGGCCAGTACAATAAAAAAGAAAAAAAAGAGATAATCATTTCAGCATGCAAACATTTCGGCCAGATGATAATGGAGCTTTTTTTAATCAAAAATATTGATCAGAACAATCTTTCCCGGCATTTCGATTATGAAAATCTAAATATTCTAGAAGAAGCTAAAGCTCAAAATAGAGGAATTATTATCTATACTGCCCACTTTGGCAACTGGGAATGGCTGGGCCCTGCTCTGTCCAGAAAAGGTTATCCTACGACAGCAATTGTCGAAAAACAGGATTATGGAGATAAAGCTTTAAATGATATTCGCCGTTCAGGCGGAACAGAGGTTATCTATACCGGTGCAGGAATCCGCAAGGCCTATAAGGCTTTAAAAGACAATAAAATTCTATTCCTTTTAGGAGATCAACATGCCGGTGATGCCGGCCTTGAGGTCGACTTTTTAGGAAGAACCACAAGTACATATAGAGGAATAATTAAACTGGCTGCCAGAACTAATTCAATAATTATACCTGCATATCCTATCCGACAGGGATTTGCCAATTTCAACATACGATTCTTTCCAGCAATTGAGATCAATAAAAATTTAAACGAAAAAGAAGAAAAAGCCCTGCTTAAAAAATTAATCCAGACAACAGAAGAAGTAGTCAGAGAAAACCCTGACCAGTGGAACTGGTTTTATAAACGCTGGAAACAGGCGAAAATTAACGAAAATAAATCTTGATATAAATATTGATTAACAATAGTTCTTATAAATGCATAAAATTATTTGTATAAAAATGTCGAAAATAGATTGTCTCTAAAATTTCTTTGGTATTTTAAGAAAAACTAATTGATTTATCATTTATAAAATGGTATTATTTTAAAAAGACCAATGCTAAAAGGAGATGATCTAACATATGAATGAAAATAACAATATTGAAGAGATGGAAATTGATTTAAAAGAATTATTTATGGTTATCTGGAAGAAAAAGTTTATTCTGATTGCAGTTGTTGCAGTCTCGATGGTTGCAACTTTTTTATTTGCAAACACTTTAGAACCTGAATTTCAGGCTTCCACACAGGTATTAGTCTCTGAAGATGAAGAGCAATTAAGAGAATATATTTCTGAGGGAAGAACTTTAACTTCCTCAAGGAATACAGATTTATACATAGAAATCATGAAAAGCAGCAATTTCTTAGAGAATATGAGAGCTAAATTGGATATTAATCCAGAGCTTAATGAGGAATTAACTCCTAGAAGATTAAGAAATATTATCAATATAAGTAGTGCTTCAATTAATAATCTCCTTGTAATCGAAGTAACTCATAATGACCCAGAATTGGCAACTGATATAGCAAATAAAACTGCAGTCACCCTTGAGGAAACTACATATGACCGTCAGGTTAGTGATTTTGATAGAGCTTTAAATTTTATTTCAGAACAGTTAGAAGAAAATCAGAGAGTGATTTTAGAGCTTGAAGATAAAATAGCAGAAGCTAATGGTGAGAGTACAACATTATTGTCTAATGACATTTCAATTGAAGAAAATGATTATTTAGCCAGCTTTGATACTGGTATTAGTGATATTAATGGTGAGATCTCACTTGCTTTTTTAGAATCTGAAAAAGATATAGCACAAAATACTTATGATATGTTAAGAGAAAGGCAGGAAGAGATCCGCCTGCAAAAGAATATTCAACCAACTGAAATTGAAGTTATTGAAGCAGCAACTATTCCAGAAAATCCTGTAAGTCCAAGAGTTAACTTGATGACATTAATATCGGGTGTTTTAGCTGGAATGCTCGGACTTTTTGTTATCTTTATGTTTGAATTCTTTGATACCAGAATTAAAACTGAAGAACAGTTAGAAAAAGTTAGTGATTTATCTGTTCTTGGGATAATACCTGAGATTGATGTTGATAAACATTCTAAGGAAAACCAGGAAGGTGATAATTAAATGAGGAATTTAATCGGTAAGAAAAATGTAAATAAACAGGAACTAATATATAACCTCAACCCTCATTCGCCTATAGTTGAAGCTTATAGAAATTTAAGAACCAATCTGAATTACCTTAGTCCGGATAAAGAACTTAAAAAAATTTCTTTTACCAGTTCTGAACCAGGAGATGGTAAAAGTTTAACTATTACTAATCTAGCTATTTCTATGGCTAATAATGGACAAAAAGTTATCTTAATTGATGGAGATTTAAGGCGTCCTAAAGTTCATACTCAGCTTAATGTTACCAGTTTTGATGGGGTCAGTGATATTTTATCTGGGAAAATATCCTTTGATGAAGCATTAAGGGATAATGAAGTTGATAACCTCTATGTAATTCCTTCAGGGGCTATACCACCTAATCCATCAGAGTTAATTTCATCTCAGAAAATGAGTGAATTACTTGATAAAGCTGCAGAAAAAGCTGATATTGTTTTAGTTGATGCCCCACCTGTAGGTATTTCTGACTCTGCCATAATAGGTAATAAAGTTGATGGTACAATTATTGTTGTTCATTCCCATAAAACAAAAGAAGAACAGATTAAAGATGCTAAAATGAGATTAAAAAAATCCAATTCTAATATTTTAGGCACTGTTTTGAATATGCATCCTATTGAAGAAAATAATAAATATTATGGTGGTTATTATACTCAATAAATCCTATTGTTTAATGATTATTGTAATGATATAATGTATAATGTCGAAATATATCGTACAATAAAATTATGTACTGGAGTGTCTAAATAAATGATTGATTTACATGCCCATGTTCTGCCTGGTATAGATGATGGACCAGAGCGAGAACAGGATACGATTGAAATTTTAAAAGAATCATCTGAAAAAGGTGTTAAAAGTATTGTCGCAACGCCACATTTTAATAATAATTCAACTTACAATAAAGATTATCTAATTAAAGAAATCAATAGATTTAATAAAATTGCAAGAAATGAAGAAATAGAAATAACTTTATTTCCTGGAGCCGAATATCAAATGAATCGTAATCTTTCAAAGGAGATAAATGATAATGGGGCAATAACCCTTGCCAATTCAAGTTATTTATTAGTTGAATTTCCATTTGACAGTATGCCAGTTGATTCTTTTAATATTTTTCATGATTTAAAACTTCTTGGCTATAAGCCTGTAATAGCCCATCCAGAGAGATGTGCCGATCTAATTAAAAATCCTGAAAAGCTTTATGATTTTGTAGATAGCGGTATTTATGCTCAACTTAACTCAGGGAGTATCTTAGGTAGATATGGTTCAAGAGTGAAAAAGACAGCAGAAATATTTATTAAAAACAATCTGGTACAATTAATTGGTTCTGATCTCCATTCAACTGGTAAAAGAAATCAACTAATGCCAATTGCTATAAAAGAGATTGAAAACATATCGAAAGAAATTACTATTAACTTTTCTGAAAATGCAGTAAGAGTTATCAGTAATAAAAAACTTAAATTATTGAACTATAGAGAACCTTCTAGTAGTGTATTTTCTTTACCAAAATTTATTGCTGATATATTATAATAAATTAATTTCAGAATACTCCGGATAATTTTCAAGCCCTTGCCAAAACCACATTCCTTATGTTAGAATGACTAAAGGCTGAAATAAATAAGCAAAAATCAAAGCTGCCTCCTCGCATTTTGCCGAGAAGGGGCTTTTCTTTATGGATAGATAAATGTAACAATATTTAAAGGAGTGTGGTTTAAATGAAAAATTTAAGAAACAATTTGAAAGATTACTTAATTATTTATCTTGGTGTATTGACTGTGGCAATTGGTACCAGTGTCTTTTTAATCCCTTCAAATTTAGCTGTAGGCGGCATTACAGGGCTGGCTATAGTAGTTAATCATATGGTGCCTCAAATCCCAATAGGACTATTTCTAATCGGAATGAATATAATATTATTAGCTTTAGGCTTCTGGTTAATCGGCAGTAAGTTTGGCTTAAAAACTATTTTTGCGAGCCTTACACTATCCAGTACTATCTGGATTATTGAATCTGCTTTTCCCTTACAACAGCCACTTGTAGATAATATATTCCTAAATCTATTTCATGGCATTTTAACTATTGGTATTGGATTAGCCATTATTTTCTATCATAATGCCTCCACTGGCGGTACTGACATTCTTGCTAAAATCATTAATAAGTATCAGCAAATAGAAATTGGTAAGTCGTTATTGGTGGCTGATTTTCTAGTTACTATTTCGGCTGGAATTACTTTTGGTGTTGAATTAGGTTTATATGCATTACTTGGAGTTATTATGAATTCCTTTATAATAGATTATATTATTGCTGGTTTTAATTTAAAAATTAAGTTGACTATTATCACCTCTAACCCGGAAAAAATCAGGAACTATATCAATAATAATATTCAGAGAGGCGCTACAATTTATAGAGCAGAAGGCGCCTTTACTGGAGAAGATAAAGATGTCTTAATAACAGCAATGAATAGACGTGAGTTTTTAGCTCTTAAATCTTATATTGCTAAAGTGGATGAGGATGCCTTTGTTATGGTTTCAAAGGTTAAAGAGGTATTTGGTGAAGGCTTTAGCTATTAAATTATCATTTAAAAATATTCTGACTTTAATTTTTTAGATTATAATAGTATAATAATATTAGATTTCAATAAGCCGGCATTAGATTGTCGGCTTTTTATTATATTTAAGAGAGAAGGATGAAAAACAATGGAAGTAAAAGAGATTTATCAACATAAATCTAAAGATATAGACAGTAAAATATTTAAACTGGATAATGGCCGTTTAATTATCAAGCATTCCAGTTCACAGACTGAAAAGTTAAATATTAAACAATGGGAAGAGATTAATTATATACCAGATGATTATTATTTAGTTGATAGGGAATTAAATAAGAGTGAGAAACGGGCTATCAAAAGATTTATTTCTAAAATTCCTGATTTAGATAAGGAGAGAAGTCTGCCAGAAAAGTTGATTGATAGGGTTAAAGGTTTATTTAATTTATAGAGGAGGGGATAGTAATGAAAAAGTTAAGATGGGGTATTTTAAGCACAGCCAGTATTGCAAAAAAGCATGTATTGCCAGCTATTAATAATGCTAAAAATGCTGAGCTAAGAGCTATTGCCAGTAGAAATAAAGAAAGGGCAGATGAAATAGCATCTGATTATGAAGATGTTATAACTTATGATAGTTATGAAGAGTTGATAGCTTCTGATATTATAGATGCAGTTTATATTCCTCTGCCAAATAAATTTCATTTTGAATGGACTAAAAAGGTTCTTAAATCAGGCAAAGATGTTCTATGTGAAAAACCATTGACATTATCTAAAAAAGATACAGTAAAGCTTTTTGAGATTGCAGTAGAAACAGGTAATAGATTAGTTGAGGGTTTTATGTATCGCTATCGTGAAATAACTAAAGAGTTGATAAAAGTTGCTAAAAATGAACTTGGACAGATTCATAGAGTTAAAGTGGATTTTTCATATAGAAGTTCCAGACCTAAATCTGATATTAGATTTCAACAGGATCTTGGTGGTGGAGCATTACATGATGTTGGTTGTTATGGGGTAGACTTTATTTTAAAGATTTTGGGCAAACCAGATGCTCTATTTAATAAATTTAGAAAAGTCAGTAATGATGGGGTAGATCTTGATGGTGCAGCTGTCTTTTCATATCCAGAAACCCAAGCTATATTATCTTATAGTATTGCTTCAAATGGGAATAAAGGTGTTGAAATTTCAGCTGAACACGGGAGAATTATTGCCCCGGGTTTTTTCTCATGGGAAAAGACCGGTGAAGAGAGCTTTTATTTATATGGTGGCAAATCTTATCCTGAAGGTAATATAAAAGAGTATACATGTAAAGCTACTGATTTGTATCAGGAGGAAATAGAAGCTGTTTCAAGGGCATTTTTGAATAATATATTGGCACAACCTTATCCTGAAGAATCTATTTTAAATCAGGAAATTATTGATTTAATGTTTGAGTCGAATCGAAAAGGGTTAGAGATGTTTTTTTGATTGATAAGTTTATAAAGCTGGTTGAATAAAAATTATGTTAGTTTTTCTTTTATAAACTCGACTATTCTGCCAGCGGCTTTACCATCGCCATAAGGGTTATTTTTTGCTGCCATTTCATTATATAAGTCTTTATTTGAAATTAAATCTCTGGCAACGTCATAAATAACTCTGTAATCAGTTCCAACCTTCATGACAGTTCCAGCATCTACTGCTTCAGGCCTTTCGGTTTTATCCCTTAATACTAGCACAGGTTTACCCAGAGAAGGAGCTTCCTCCTGAATTCCCCCTGAGTCTGTCATTATCATATATGATTTATTCATTAGATTAGCAAAAGGCTCATAATCCACTGGTTCAATCAGATGAACTCTATCAATATCCTCAAGTAGTTTCTCTGCAACATCCTTAACCTTTGGGTTAAGGTGAACAGGGTAGACAACCTCAATATTATCATCCCCGAGCACTAAATCTCTAACTGCTTTAAATATTTCTTCCAGAGGCTTGCCTAGATTTTCCCGTCTGTGGGCTGTCAGCAATATAATCTTTTTATTATCAAAATCAAGCCCACTTAAAAGCTGGTTTTCAAATTGATAATTATCCTTTACTGTATCTAAAAGGGCATCAATCACTGTATTGCCAGTCACAGTAATTTTATCTGCAGATATATTTTCTTTAAGCAGATTTTTTCTGGCTGTTTCAGTTGGTGCAAAATGAAGATCAGAGAGAACCCCTGTCAGATGGCGATTCATCTCTTCAGGATAAGGCGAATATTTATCACCAGTCCTCAAACCGGCTTCAACATGGCCTATACGAATCTGTTGGTAATAAGCTGCAAGTGAAGCAACAAAGGTTGTTGAAGTATCACCATGGACCAGTATTAAATCTGGCCTTTCTTTAATAAAAACAGCTTCTAACTTCTTTAAGACCCTGGATGTAATTTCACTCAAAGTCTGATTATCTTTCATTATATCCAGGTCATAATCAGGCTTAATATTAAATAAATCAAGCACCTGATCTAACATTTCTCTATGCTGGGCTGTAACAGTAACCACAGTATTTATATTTTGATTATTTTTTAAAGCCCTCACAACTGGAGCCATTTTAATAGCTTCTGGCCGTGTGCCAAAGATCGGCATTACTTTTAATTTATCCATTTTTATTCACCTGCTTAATTATTAAAATATCATCGTTAATCCAAATAATATTAAGATTATTCCACCGATATAATCTGAGTATTTTTCAACTACTTTAAAATTTCTTATATAAAATACTGTTTTAAAAGCTATAAAAGTTAAAGTAGCTGTTATAATTCCAATTATTAATGAATTTAAAAAAAGAGAATTTATTTGCTGATTGTAAAGAGTAGAAAACCCAACCCCTAAAGCATCTATACTCACTCCAACGCCCAGGGCGACATATTTAGCTAAATTTAGATTATAATAAATACATTCTTCTTCTAATTTGCGTCCTTCATTAATTAAATAGAGGCCCAGTATAATTATTATGAGGCCACTAAAAGTTGCTGATATACTAATAATATTTGCGTCAATAAAACTTCCAATTAAAGCTCCTATCATTGCAAATAGAAACTGAAAAAAACCAAATGATATTATAATAGAACTTTCTTCTTTTATATTGAGCTTTGTTCCACACCCGAGTCCGAGAGCAACTCCGAATGCATCCAGTGAAAGTGCAAATCCTAATATAATTATACTAAATCCAAACATTAAATTCTCCTTTTAAAAATTTTATCTTACTATACCATAATATATTAGATAACTTAAAAATTCAATTTTGTCAAATAAATTCGAGCTTTTTCTGGACTAAAGTATATAATATGTTATAATATAATACGATGTTGCTAAGGATTATTGCAAATGGAGGTTGAAAGTATGGAATGGCAGATAAAATCCTTTACTGAATTAGGTAAAGAAGAATTATATGAAATCTTAAAATTAAGGGTAGATGTTTTTGTTGTAGAGCAGGAATGTCCCTATCCGGAGTTAGATGGAAAAGATGATATAGCTTACCATTTGATTGGAAGAAATAATGATGAGATTATCGCATATTCCCGACTTTTTCTGCCAGGGGATTACTTTAAAGAGGCAGCAATTGGCCGGGTAATAGTAAAAGAGGAGTATAGAGAAAAGAAAATTGGAACTGAAATGCTTGAGGTTTCAGTAGATTTTTTAATAGATGAAAAAGGTGCCAGAGATATTAAGCTTTCAGCTCAGAACCATTTAAGAGAGTTTTATGGTAAACATGGTTTTGAACCAGTTTCAGAAGTTTATCTTGAAGATGGAATACCTCATATAGACATTCTTAGAAAATATAGTTAGGAGATTATTTTAATGCAATCAAGAAGAAAAAAAGTAAAGTCCAGAAGAGATATCTCATATTTAAGTTTATTTTTATTTTTCCTGCCTTTAGCTGTTACTCCAACAATAATTGGCCTGAGCCATTCTATTGTTGATGCCGCTCTGGCAAGAATGCCCTCTCCAGAATTAAGTATCGCTATTTTTGCCATCGTTAAAGGCTTTTCAAATATAGTTAAATCACCAATATATACAAGTCGCCAGGTTGTTTCATCAATGGTGGACAGCAAAGAAAGTTATTATTTAGCAATCAAATTTTTAGGAGCTCTCTGTGGCTTCTTTTTATTTATCTTAATATCTATCGGATATACCCCATTAGGTAATTTTGTATTTAGAAATATATATGGTTTAAGAGAAGTTGAACAACTTGAGTTTGCCAGAGCTGCTCTGCGAATAACAGCATTTATGCCTTTAGTAGAATATTTAAGAAACACCCATCAGGGTATAGTGATTTCTCTTAAAAAAACACACTTATTTTTACCTGGAATTATACTTAGATTAATATTTATCTCCAGCTTTTTATACTGGACTGTCCAGACACAGGCAGTTTTAGGTGTTGTTGCAGGTAGTATTACCTGGTTCTTCGGGATAGGCTTAGAGGCTGTATTTATTATTGCAAGTTTATTTTTCTTTTATAAATCTCCAGCTCAGGCAGCAGAATTAATGCCAGTTACAAATAAAAAGGAACTGGAAGTTAAAAGCTTATTTAAATTTTTCTTGCCCCTGGGTCTGATGATGTCTTTCGCCTCATTTGTACAGCCAATAATCCAGGCCGGTCTCGGCAGAACCGAATCACCAACCGAGGCCCTGGCAGTTTTTGGGGTTTCCATGGGTTTAATGTTCGTCTTATCAGGATCGTTAAGTATGCTGCATAATGTCTCCCTTGTACATGCAGAAGATCATAACGATGAAAACTGGCCAAAAATTTTTAAATTCTGTTTATCGGCCGGGCTTATTGTAAGTTCAATCATCTTTATTATATCTGTTACCCCAATTGGTTTCTGGATCTTTAATTCAGTTATCTCAGTTTCAGTTGGAATTACTGAAATAGCAATGAGGGTTATGCTAGTTCTTTCAGTCGTACCTTTATTTAGAGCTATAAGAGAAGCATACTGGGGCCTCTTGATGACAGAAAAGAATACCAGGGCTATTGGTATTTCAAAGCTGATGAATATCATAATGGTTATTATAACCTTAATAATTAGTATTTTATTTATTAATATCCACCCGGCAATAATTGGCGGGCTTGCATATACTCTAGGCGAGGGTGCAGAGACCTTTGCTATCTGGTTCCAGGCAATTACAGATTGGAAAGAAGATAAAAGAGAGTTTGCGTATGAAAATTAGCCCTCTTTTGGAAACCAGGGGATAAATATATTGGTTTTTTCAGCGTATTTCTGATAATTTTCATGATCTTTATACCGTTTTTCTAAGAGAGGTACTCCTGATACAAATCTAACCAGGAAAGTAATTAAAATAGGGCTTAATATTATCAAGAAGCCTCCAACTGTATCCAGGGCAATTAAAAAGATTCCCCACCAGAGTAAGGCTTCCCCAAAGTAATTAGGATGTCTACTGTATTTCCAGAGCCCTGAATCCATGATTTCTTCTTTACTTTCTCTATTTTTAATGAAATTTTTAAGCTGCCAGTCTGAGATAACTTCAAATCCAAACCCGATTAGCCATACCAGAACTCCAATATAACCTAATAGATTCATTGTTTCAACATTATTAGAAATTATTTTTACTGATGGGTAGGCTATGATATATAATAGAAAACCCTGAAGCATAAAGATTCTAAAGAATGATTGAATATAGAAATTATTCCAGTTTTCCCGCATCTGTTGATAACGGAAGTCTTCAGGTTTTCCTATTTTTCTGCTTAAAATATGAATTCCTAGTCTACCGCCCCAGACTGTCACCATTAAGGCAACTAAAATATCAACAGTGGCAGCCTCAGTTCTAATTAAAGTAAATAAAACTGCAACTACATAGCCAAAACCCCAGGCTATATCGACATAGGAATTATCATTTTTAAGCATGCAGAAAAGATAGAAACCTGTAAAATAAATAAATAGAAGAAGTGCAACTTGAATAAAAATATTCATTAATTATCACTCCCAATCCTAGAAATAGATTTAATAAATTTACTTAGAAATTAAGCTTAAAGCCACAGAACCAGGACCTGCATTTAAGGCAGTAACTGAGGAGATGTTCATAATATATTCAGGACCAAATCCTAATAGTTCAGTTATTTCTTCTTTCCATTCAGCAGCGAGTTCATCCGCCTTAGAGTGGATTATACAGTATTTTTCAATAGGTTCCTCATTGTTTATATTGACAACTATATCCTCAATTTTTTTGCTAACACCTTTACGGGTTAATGATTTTCCTTTTATAGTTCCTTTACCAGTCTCATCAAGGGAAACTATTGGTTTAAAGTTTAAGAGATTGGCAACAAAACCCTTCATCGGACTAACTCTGCCGCCTTTTACCATATAATCAAAGGTATTAACATTTACATAAATTTTTGCTTTACCTCTATATTCTTTAATGATTTTCTCTATCTCATCAAGAGATTTACCCTTTTCAATTTCCTCGGCAGCCTTTAAAACTAAAAGCCCCTGAGCTCCTGAATTCAATCTAGAGTCGATATAACTTACAGGCAGGTCTACTTCAGACTGTAACTTTGTTATTGCCTGTTTAAAGGCTTTTCCAGTCCCACTTAACTCTTCAGCAACAGAAATAACCAGCATTGAATTATACCGGTCTTTAATCTTCATCATGTAATTATAGATAAAATCAGCAGTTGGTAGAGAAGAAGAGGGGAATTCATCTGCTTTTTCTAGGTATTCAAAGAAATAATCTAAATTAATAGTCTGCCTGTCCAGAAAGCTAACCCCATCAATTATCATATTTAATGGAATCATATGAATTTCATATTTATCAATTAACTCCTGGGGTATATCTGCTATCGAATCAGTAATTAGAGCAATATCTCTCTTGGGCCCATTATTGATATTGACCTGAAACTTCATATCATCAACTTTTTGCTCAACAATTTTTCCTTTATCATGAAGAATGTATGCTACTTTCGCTGGATCATTAGTGTGGATATGAACTCTGGTATTATTCTTGCTGCTGGCAACAATTAATGAATCTCCTTCAGCTTTTAATTCAGATTTTATAACACTATTTTTCAAATCTGTCTGCAATAAAATTTCAGTACAATATCTATAGTTAAGATCTTCTTCATTCATATTATCAAGATTATTATCTATGCTGGCAATATCATCTTCATTTAGTTCATCTTCAGTTATTGCTCCATCATCTGTTACATCAGGATTTTTCCAGTAATAGATTATTCCCTCAAGGAAATAAATAAAACCCTGAGCCCCTGCATCAACAGAATTATTCTTTTTATGGACCTCTAATATATGCTTGGTTTCCTCAAGAGATTCTTTTGCAACATCAAGAGACTTCTCAAAGAGAAGAACAAAATCATCAATATTTTCTGCCAGATCAGGTAACTTTTCGCCCCAGTCCTTAATTACAGTAATCATTGTCCCTTCATGGGGATCATCAACATTATCATATAAATAAGGAATAGTCTTTTTAACATTTCTGGCAAACTCCCTGGTATTTAATGTTGCCTTATTAACCATCTTTTTATATAAACCACTAAAAAATTGGGCCAATATCAGACCAGAATTACCTCTTGCAGATTGAATAGAATAATCTGAGATAGCTTCAATAGTATTATATATTGAATTATCCGGTTCTACCTTGATTGCAACTGAAGTTAAAGTAATCGACATATTATTGCCGGTATCACTATCTGGAACAGGAAAGAAGTTAATATCATTCAAATGCTTTTTATTTTTCTCAACCAATTTCGCTCCATGCTCAAAAGCTTTAAAAAAAGCTTTACCATCTAATTCTTTAATTTTCATAATAATCTCCTCCAGATATTTAAGATATGATTAAAAAAGTAATCAGGGAAGTTAGACCACAGAGGAATCCTCCCCAGGTAATATCATAAAATGATAAACTTAAAGGCCAGTCTTTTAAAGTTGCTAAATTAGTTAAATTATAGGTGGCATAGGTTACCACACCAAAAAAGAATCCAGCTAATAGAGCATAATTCCAGCTATTTGACCTTTCGATTACAAAGAATACTAATCCAGCAATATAAATCAGATAAAAGACAAATGCAGCTTTCATATCAAACTTGTCTTTTAATATAAAACCAAGCTTTTCTCTATACAGCTTTTTAGCAATAAATCCTAACCAGAAAAAATCGATTATTAGAAATACAATTAATGCTATTACATAAATCTGAATATATTCTATCACTTTGCACCACCCTTAATTCAATAGTCATTAACTATAATTAGTAACTATTCTCTTCTTTATGTATCTAATTATATCATAAAATCTACATAAAATTAATTAGATTACAAAAAAATGCAAAGAAAAATATAAAAATAGCCGGATTAATTAAATTAATCCGGCAAAAATGTTAATCTTATTTAGCATAATATTCTACAACTAGCTGAACATCAATAACAATGGGGATTTCTTTTATTTCAGGTTCACCATTGATTATAGCAGAAAAGTTATCTATATCTCTAGTTATATAACTTAATTTCTCTAGTGTTCTGTCCTGATAATTCTCTCTGAAATGATCATTCTTTCTCTGATCAGATCTCAAAGATATTTCCATTCCAGGCTCAATTTTATAGGATGGCCAATCGACTTTCTCGCCATCAACCCTTATTAATCCATGACTAACCATCTGACGGGCCTGCCTGATAGATCTGGCAAAACCTATTCTGTAAACTAAATTATCCAATCTCATTTCTAGATTTCTGATTAGATTATTACCTGTAATTCCAGGTTCCTTCATTGCATTTTCTACATATTTACTAAATTGCTTTTCAAGTAAACCGTAATATGCTCTAAGTCTCTGTTTTTCTATTAACTGTTCACCATAGTTTGACAGATTCCTGTTTTTTCTATTAAAAGTCCCATCAGCTCTTTCCATTGCTTTAGGGTGTCCATGAACATTAAGTCCTAAACGTCTTGCCTCTTTGAATCTCGGATTTCTTCTAGTGGCCAATTTTTAATCCTCCTGTATAATATATTAGCCGCGGTTATTCAATTTCACAGATGTATTTTATCATTCTTCTCATTATAATAATAGTTACTGCTTTACAAAATAATAAATAATCAACGTTTACATTTCCACCAATACCATTGACATCTCTCTCTGAATATGATTTATAATTTAAGAGGATGATAAAGCATGAGAATTAATTAGCTTTCAATTAATTAGTTTTTGAAGCATATACTTCTATAAATAAAGTTATTTAAACTTAAGGAGGTATTTCATATGTTAAGAGATGGTATTGAAAATGAAATTATTGCCTGGATGCAAAGAAAAGTTGAAGAGAGAGGTGCAGACGGAGCCGTTGTTGGTTTAAGTGGAGGAATAGATTCATCAACGACTGCTGTTCTAACAAAAAAGGCTTTTGGAGATAATTGTTTAGGGGTTATGCTACCGGCCAGTGGAACTGTAGGCAAAGATATGAAATATTCAAAGGTTATAGCAGAAAAATTTGATATTGAAACATTGACAATTAATTTAGAGGATATTAATGACCAAATAGAAGAAACCTTTCATAGTGCCAATATAGAAAAGGTTGATAGAGATTATTATCCTCAGACCTGCATTAATACACCGGACTGTGCTGAACAGAACATCCAGACTCGAATGAGAATGATGGCCCTCTATTATGTTGCAGAATGCAAAAATTATGTAGTTATGGGTACCAATAATAAGAGCGAGATCATTTCAGGCTACTTTACCCTCTATGGCGATGGTGGCACTGATATGAGGCCTTTAGGTGACTTAACAAAGACTGAAGTCTGGGAATTGGCAGGTAGAATTGGTGTTCCAGAAGAAATAATTGAAAGACCGCCAACAGGAGGCCTCCAGGGAGGCGAAGAAGGAGCAACAGATGAAGAAGAATTTGGGATAGATTATCGGACATTTGATAAGATTTATGAAGTCTTAGAGAATGGTGGAGATCTAACCCAATTCGATATAGAAAAAGTAAATCGTGTAAATGAAATTCTGGCCAAAGCTAAAAATAAAGCTAAAGTACCAACATTTAAAAAATAAACTTCAATATAAAATCAGGAATTCTGGAGAGGGCTGAAACTCTCTCCTTTATCTTTTTATAATAATATAATATGATAATATAAAAGGTGAGGTGTGATAATAATGACATTAAAATTAGAGGGTTTAAATAATGAGTTAGAAAATAAAATAATTAATTATCGGAGAGATTTTCATAAGTATGCTGAATCTGGCTGGACTGAATTTAGAACTGCATCAAAAGTTGCTGAAACTCTTGATGATTTAGGCTTCGACTTGCAACTAGGACAGGAAGTTGTTGATCAAGAGGCAAGAATGGGAGTTCCTGATCAGGAAGAATTAGCAAAACATTATCAGAGAGCAAAAGAGCAGGGAGCCAGCCAGAAATATCTAAAAGAATTTAAAGGTGGTTTTACTGGAGTTGTAGCCACCCTGAAAAATGGTGAAGGTCCAACTATTGGATTTCGTTTTGATATGGACGCTGTTGAAATGAATGAAAGTAGCTCTAAAGAACACAGGCCGGTAAAAGAAGGCTTTGCATCTATCAATGAAAATGCTGCCCATGCCTGCGGCCATGATGGCCATACAGCAATAGGCCTTGGACTTGCAGAAATATTAATGAAAAACAAAAGTAAAATCAACGGTAAAATTAAATTGATCTTTCAGCCTGCTGAAGAAGGGGTCAGAGGTGCTAAATCTATAGTCGCCAGTGGAGTCCTTAATGATATTGATTATTTATACGGTCTCCATTTAGGCCTTGGAGTTGAAAGTGGAAAAGCCCATCCAGGAGCTACTGGCTTTCTTGCAACCTCAAAGTTTGATGCAATCTTTACTGGCCAGCCAGCCCATGCAGGAGGAAATCCAGAGAAAGGAAAAAATTCTTTATTAGCAGCAGCAACTGCAGTCAATAACCTTTATGGAATAGCAAGACATAGCCAGGGTCCAACCAGAATAAATGTTGGCCAACTCAATGCTGGTACTGGTAGGAATGTAATTCCAGATAGGGCCAGACTTGTTATAGAGACAAGGGGGGCTACCTCTGAGCTTAATCAGTATATGTATGACCAGGCAATTAATATTTTAGAGGGCACAGCCCATAGTTTCCAGCAGGATCTAAATATAATAGCTATGGGGGGAGCAAAAAGTGGAGAAAGCGATAAGGAACTGATGGATAAAGTATTTCAGGAAGCTTCAAAGATAACTGAATTAGAGCATATCTATGAAAAGCCTGTTAATATGGGGGGGAGTGAAGACTTTACTTACATGCTAGATAAAGTTCAAAAAAATGGCGGTAAAGGAACCTTTGCCATATTAGGCTCAGATATAGCATCCGGCCATCATACAGCTGAATTTGATTTTAATGAAAAAGATTTAATCAATGGAGTAAATCTCCTCGCCAGACTGGCATTAACAAGTTAAATAAAACCTGTAATGCAAGTTAATAGATAACCTAAAATTATTTTATAAAATATTGCATTTAATTTAATCATTTATAAAATATTTCACTTGAAATAAAAATAAAAATTTTGTATTATTATATTGTAACAGAAATATCAAATTCGGAGGTGGGTAAATTTTGTTAAAAAGCAGAAACAAATTTTTTAAAACATTGCTAGCGATCTTAGTAATAGGTCTAATCTCATTTTCAACTCTTGGATCAGTTGAAGCAGCTGAGGAATTTGACCTGACAATTCTTGGAACAACCGACATGCACCAATATGTCATGCCCTATGATTATATGGATGACGAGGTCAATGAAGATGTTGGTTTTTCCAAGGTCTATACCCTAATTGAGGAGCAGAGAGAGCTAAAGGAAAATACAATGTTACTCTCTGCAGGCGATGTAATTCAGGGTAGTTTAGTTGGAGAACTTGAGTCCAGAGTTGAGCCACTGGAAGAAGGAGAGACCCAGGCTATAGTCGAAGCATTTAATTATGCCGGTTATGATGCTGTGGCAGTCGGTAATCATGAATTACAGGACTTTGGTATTGAATTCTTTGAAAAAGCACTTGCTGGAGCAGAATTTGACTGGCTATCAGCTAATTTAAAGAGATATGAAGATGGAGAACTCTATGTTAAGCCATATGAGGTCTATGAAAAAGATCTTGGCGGAAGAACTATTGAAGTTGGAGTTATCAGTTTCCTTCCTCCACAGACCCAGGATTGGGGCAGCAGTTTCATGGAAGGCAGGCTTTATATTGAACAGATTGTAGATCAGGCAGAGAAATACTTACCAGAACTTGATGAAAAGTCCGATATAATTGTTGTAGCAGCTCATACTGGAATAGATGCCGGTTATAGAGATGCAACAGAAAATGCCGGTTATCATCTGGCAGAATTTGATGAAGTTGATGCAATGGTCTTAGGTCATGACCATGAAGTTTTTCCTGGCGGTTATGAAGATTTAGATAATGTAGATAGCGAATTAGGTACAGTCAATGGTGTACCAACAGTTATGGCCGGTGCCTGGGGAAGCCATCTTGGTGTTATCGATTTAAATCTCACATATGCCGATGGTGAATGGGATGTCAGTGACTTTTATGTTGAACTCCTTGAAGTTAATGAAGATGTAGAATCTCACCCGGCTATTGAAGAAATTGTAGCCGATGTCCATGAAGCTACAATTGAATATGTTAGAACCCCTGTAGTTGAGAGTGATGTAGCCTTTACCAGTTACTTTGCCAGAGTAAAGGATGCAGCAATTACCCAGATTATCAATGAAGCCCAGTTAGATTACGGTTATGGCTTCATTGAAGAAAACCCGGAATATGAAGATCATGGAGTCCTGGCAGCAGCAGCTCCATTCCGTTTCGGTAGAGAAGGACCAAGGGATTATACCGATGTAGATGGACATATCCAGGTCAGTGACGTCAATGATATTTATATGTATCCTAATGAAATAAGAATAGTTGAACTTGACGGCTCTCAGGTTCTTGATTGGTTAGAGCATTCAGCTCAAAACTTCAATCAGATAGATCCTGATTCCTCAGAAACTCAGAATCTAATCAACTGGGACTTTGCAGGCTTCTACTGGGATGTAATTGACGGTATGGAATATGAGATTGATATAACCCAGCCTGAAGGCGAAAGAATCGTTAACCCAACATTCCAGGGCGAACCTCTAGATGAAGACCAGAAATTCCTTGTTGTTACAAATAACCACAGAGCTTCTGGTGGCGGAGACTTCCCACACTTAGATGGTTCAACAGTTATCTATGATACACCTACAACCCATCAGGAAATGATTATCGGTTTCCTTGATGAATATGGTGTAGTTGAAGCCAATAATAACTGGAGAATCATGCCATTTGATCATGAGGGAGACTTAGTCGTTCGCTCCCATCCAGATGGTGGTCAGTATATTGAAGATAGAGATTTGAATTTCCTCGAATATCTTGAAACCGATGAAGATGGCTGGGGAATCTATAGATTTAGCTTTTAATAAAAAGCTAAATAATTAGTTTGATGCTTAGCCAGGCGGATTTATCCGTCTGGCTAAATTTCTTCAGGAGGTAATAAAATGAAAACAATTGGCTTAATCGGAGGTATGAGCTGGGAATCATCACTTGAATATTATAGATTATTAAATCAAATAATCAAAAGAAAATTAGGAGAGCCCCATTCAGCTGAACTGATCATGTACTCTGTTGATTTCGCCAGGTTTGAAAAGATGCAGCATAAAGGCCAGTGGGACAGGATGGAAACAGAGATGCTAGAGATTGCTAGAAAACTTAAAGCTGCTGGAGCAGAACTGCTCCTAATCTGCACCAATACAATGCATAAACTAGCGCCGGCTATTGAAAACCAGGTAGAGATTGAATTAATTCATATTGCTGATGCAACAGGAATAGAGATAATAAACCAGAATATAGATACTGTTGGTTTGCTTGGTACTAACTTTACAATGACAGAGGATTTCTATAAAGAACGTTTAAAAAACAAGCATAATATTGATGTTATCATCCCTGAAAAATCTCAAAGAGAAATTATTCATAATATAATTTATAAGGAATTAATCTCCGGTATAATCAAAGAAAAATCTCTAAATAAATTTCAAAAGATAATAAAAGACCTTCAGCAAAAAGGGGCTGAAGGCGTAATTTTAGGCTGCACAGAAATTCCTTTATTAGTAAAAGAAGAAGATAGCAGCCTGCCTATCTTTAATACAATGGAGATCCATGCCAGAATGGCAATTAAGCTGGCTTTATTAAATTAATCATACTAAAGGTATATAACCTTTATCCCTATTATCATTTATATTTTCAAATATCTCTTTAAGCCTGGAAATTCCAGTCTTTATTTCTGAATCAGATACAGCAGCAAAACTTAATCTGAAATAGCTGCTTTCACCTGAATTTTCAGGCTTATTATCTAATTTAAAGATATCACCAGGCAAAAGGGCAACTTTGTATTCCCTTGCTGCCAGATAAAATTCCTCAGCAGAGATACCATCAGGTAATTTTAGCCAGAAATAAATACCGCCATTAGGTTCATAAACCAGCTCGACTGGAGGAATCAATTTCTTCCTTATCTCATTTAACATTAACTGATATCTCTCCTGAAATAACTTCTTGATCTTTTTGAGATGTTTATCCCAGAGGCCTTCTCTAAAATAATAATCCATAGCTCGCTGGGTTAAGCCGGCAGTTGAAATATCTGTAGCATGTTTTGCAGCCAGTAATTTAGACCGATACTTATCCGGTAAGGTTAAAAATGCTAGTCTTAGCCCTGGCATAAAAATCTTGGAAAAACTCTTAATATAGATAACCTGACCTGAATTATCATAGGCCTTGAGAGGCAAGTATGATTTGCCATTATAGGATAATTCACTTAAGCAATCATCTTCTATAATTATCAAATTATATTGCTCCGCAAGTTCAATTAACCGTTTTTTCTTGGCCTCTGACCAGCAAATACCGGTTGGATTCTGAAAGCTTGTCATTGTAAATAGTAATCTATAATTCTTTTTCGCTAATTTTTCTTCTAACAGATCTAAATCAACACCGTCTTCCATGGTAGGGAGGGTATCTATCTCGGCTGCCCGGGATTTAAAAGCAGAAATAGCTCCTGGATAAGTTGGCTCCTCTATAAGCACAGCATCTCCATAATCCAAAAATATCTTAACTAAAAGATCAATTGCCTGCTGGGCACCTGATACAATTTGAATTTCATTAACAGGAATTGACATGCCATTTTTATTAAAATATTCCTGAATAGACTCCCTTAATGGATAATAGCCCTGACTTTTCTGATAGGTAAAGGCCTCACCTTTATCCCTATCAAGCACCTTATTGATAGCCTCTTTAAAATCTTCAACAGGAAAGAGAGAAGAAGACGGGGTGGCACTGGCAAAATTAATATCCTCATCAATTTCAATCTGGCCGTAACCTAGCATTTCCAGAGAATCTTCTTCTTTATCTGATCTATAATAAAAATTATCTTCCTGGATAGGGGCAACAAAGCTGCCACTCCCGACCTTTTTATAAATATATTCCTCTTCCTCCAGGGATTCATAGGCTTTTACCACTGTTGCCGGATTGATATCTAAAGCACCGGCCATCTTTCTAATAGCTGGTAACTGGCTATTTGCCGACAACCGTCTATCCAGAATCAGTAATTTTATCTGATTATAAACCTGCTGATAGATTGGCTTGGAACTATTTCTTTCAACACTAATGCTTTCCCAGATCTCTTTCATCTCAATCCCTCCTGAATAAATTATAAAAATAACTTAAAATTGCATTGTATTGCTATTGACAATACAATCTCATTGTGTAATACTATATATGTCATATAGATAATTTAAATTAATTTTGTATCACTACTATTATACTTAATATTATCGTATCACTACATTAATTAAATTACAAATCAATAACAGGGAGGAAGTTTCAATGCAAGGAAAGAATATGATATCAACATTCAATGAATATGATTATAGCTCAAATCCTGCAAGATTAATAGCAATGCAGGCCTTAATGGTTGCATTTGTTTCAGCAGCCACTTTTATTGCAGTACCAGGACCTAGTTCGTCATACTTTAATTTAGGTGAGATTGCTATTTATATATTAGCTTTAACCTTTGGCGGTAAAGCAGGTGGAGTTGCCGGAGCTTTTGGCTCAGCAATCACAGATATATTACTGGGTTATTCAATCTGGGCACCATTCACCTTTGTTATAAAAGGATTAGAAGGTTATGTAGTTGGCCGGATAGCTGGAGGAGAGACCGATCTTAAAAAAGTAATTATAGCAATTTTAATCGGTGGTCATATCATGATAGTTGGTTATGGAATTACTAAGGGTTTCTTAATCAGCTGGGCGGCAGTCCTGCCAGAAATTATTATAGATTATGGTCAGATGTCTATTGGAGCAGTCGTGGCCATTCCAATATCCAGGCAGTTAATAAAACATTTTAAATCAAAATAAATTTTATCTTTATGGGAGTCAATTTTAAATAATTGGCTTCCATTTTTCCCTATCAACTTAATGAATACTCTATATCTGGTTTAGTATCCCCTCGGTATCTCCTCGGTACCACCCCGGTATCAACCCAGTACCGACCCAGTATCAACCCAGTACCAACCCAGTTCTAATACACTCCTGACTCACTTCTGATTTCATCTAATTTCAATAGTATCTAATCAAAATCTTTACAGTGTTTAAGTAAGTTTGATTATTATTGTTTGTTAAAGTATAATTAATATCATAATATATTAGTTATAGTTGGAGGCTGAAATAGTGAAACTACCACTAAAAGAGATTGAAGAAGTTAAGAGTATTGCCAGACCAAGATATTATAATGGTTCAACTAAAAAAAGAGCTATCCTTATTCTCCATGGTTTTACAGGTCATCCAGGTGATATGGATTATTTAGGCAACCAACTTAATGAAAACCTTGATATCACAGTTTCTATTCCCAGGCTATCTGGCCATGGAACAAATGCTACTGACTTTAGAAGCACCGGTGCCATTGACTGGATGAGATCAGCAATTGACTCCTATCTTGATTTAAAAGCTAATTTCGATAAGATAATCGTTGCTGGATTATCAATGGGAGGTTTATTATCTTTACAGTTAGCAGGCGGTTTCCCATTAGAGAAAATGATTTTAATTGCACCTGCTCTATATTCGTCAGACCGTTTATTACCGATTGCCCATTTTTTAAAGTTATTTAATATAAAAATGAAACAGAATAGTTATGAAAATAGCCTGAAAAATTCTGAGACTGAAGAGGAGAGGCTTATTACAGAGGATTACTATAAATATCATTATTCAAAGCAGATTTCTGAGTTACATAAATTAATGTTAAGCACAAGGAAGATAATCCCAGATATAAAAACGCCATCATTAATTATTGCCTCTCTAGAGGATAAAGTAGTTCCATTAAAAGCTGCTGAAGAGATTTCAAACCGATTAAGTGGTCCGTCAACATTAGAGATTTTTAAGGATTCGCCCCATGTTATTAATGATGGGCCAGAAAGAGAACTCTGTGCAGAAAAGATAATTGAATTCATTAGAAAATAAAGAACCTGCAATTATTATAATTGCAGGCTTTTTCTATTATTTATCTCTATATAATTTTAATTTATCAGAAAGCTCAAATTGATTTAAAATATCGGTAGCTAGATGATAAACCTGACCTCTTTTTAAATCAATGCCATCGCCAATATTTCGCTTAATCTGCCAGTTTTCTAAAAGATTCAAGAAATCTTCACTATCAAGTTCTAAAGCATAATCTCCAATTAAACCAGCAATCTCCTGAACTTTATCATACTGGATTGGTTTTTCAGTTGAACTAATTGCAGCCAGATGACTTGATAAATCAGGATATTCAACTCTGGCATCACGATTTTTTAAGCCATTTAAGATTAAATAGACAAAAGTTCTTTCAGCAAGAGTTTCTTCCAGCCTGAAATTATTATCATATCCTCCAACAATTAGCCCCCAGGAGAGCAGTTCAGAAACAGGTTCAATATAATCCTGATCAACAATCTCTCTCTGAAGATTTCTAATACTCCTGGAATCAATCTGGTCAGCCAGGCCGGTCCTGGACTGGATATCTGCCATTAAATCAGAGGATTCAGCAACCTCATGAGGAGTAATATTATTTGCTATTGCCATGGCTATAGCAATTCCTCCACCTTCAGCTGCAACCATTCCATTAGGCACAATCCTGCCAGAGGAATGGGCAATCGATGACTGACCACTGCTTCTACCGACAATCAACAAATTATCAAAATCAACAGGGATTAAACTTCTTAAAGGTTTTCCATAGACTCCAGGATTAAAATAGACAAACCCTCCAGCTCCAGGGGCATAGCTCTGATAATCCAGTGGATACGAGGCAAGGGCAACTGTATCTTCAGGAATATTAGCAGTTAGTTGATCTCTAACCCCTAACTGCCTTTCAGTTACAAAATGTCTCGATTCCCGAACGTAAAATTCATCAGCAATTCCAATGTATTCAACATCTCCCATGCCCTCTAATTCATCCCTTAAAAAATCAACAACTAGCCTGGCCTCAACTTCAGTTATTTCATGGAGTTCATCTAATAGCTCTCTATCAGTACCATCTATTCCATAAAAATGAAGAGCATTGATATAACCATAAGTTATATCCTCTCCGTCTAACTCTCTATCCTCTAAGACTAAATTTAAACCCCTTAATCCAGCTTCAGGATGGTCAGGGTTATATCTTGCACCTAAAGCAGAAAAGCCGTAAGCATTATCCCTATTAACTGTTGTCTGGCCATGCCTGCCACTTCTGGCATCCCTTATCAGCCCGCCTCTGTCAATATTCCTTATCTTTATTACAGGGGTCACAGGCATAAACCTCTCAGGTTGATTGATATCTCCACCGCCAAAGAAGTAGGGATTACCGGCAAGGTAAGTCAGATCTCCGTCCTGACTGGCATCAATAAAATACTTCCCGGCTAACTCAAAACTTAATTTTTCAGGGTCGGTAATTTCAATGCTCTCAATTATCCGGCCATTCTTATTAATATTTTCCAGATTATGATTTCTATATAAGGTTAAGTTCTCTTCAGATTCAAGCAGATCATTAAAAGCTTCAATTCCTTCAGTTATATTAAAAGAAACTCCACCACCAACTTTATCATGCCATTCTCCAAAAATTCCATGGTTTATATTATTGCCACTCCGGTCATAATTTAAATCTAAAAAATTCAAACCGCCATAGGTGAAAAGACCGCCAGGATCCTGCCTTTCCATAACTAAAGCAGTCTTTAAATTGTTGCGGGCAGCTGCCACAGCAGCTGCCACACCTTCAGGTTCAGCATTATATACAATTAAATCATAGGCTAAAATATTTCCTGAAATTATAAAAGTCATAAGCAGAGTTATTCCAATTATAAGAAACGACTTTTTCAATAGTTTCACATCTTTCTATTTAAGTTTAATATTCAGCTGACTTTGGAGTTCTTGGGAAAGGAATGACGTCTCTAATATTGCTCATACCAGAGAGATACATTAATAATCTCTCAAAGCCAAGACCAAAACCAGAATGGGGCACTGTTCCATACTTTCTGATATCAAGATACCAGCTATATTTCTCCAGGTCCATACCCTCATTTTCCATCTTTTCTTTTAAAACCTCATATCTTTCTTCCCGCTGGCTGCCACCGATAATCTCTCCAACCTGAGGTACCAGGCAGTCTACAGCTTTAACAGTTTTGCCATCTTCATTTAAGCGCATGTAAAAGGCTTTAATCTCAGCAGGATAATCAGTTACAAAGATCGGCTTATTGAAATGTTTCTCAGTAAGATATCTTTCATGCTCAGACTGGAGATCGACTCCCCATTCAACCGGGAATTCAAAGTCCTCATCAGCAGCTTCCAAGATCTCAATAGCCTCAGTATAGGTAATCTGGCCAAAATCGGCTTCAACAATTTCCTGAATAATCTCTTTTCTGCCTTCATCGATCCATTTATTAAAGAAATTCATCTCTTCTTCAGCTTCCTCAAGGGCATAGCGAAAAAGATACTTAATAAAATCCTCCATTAAAACCAGCATATCATCTAACTCGCAAAAGGCCATCTCAGGTTCAATCATCCAGAATTCAGAGGCATGGCGAGAAGTATTGGAATTCTCAGCTCTAAAGGTCGGCCCAAAGGTATAGATATCGCCGATAGCTGTTGCCAGCAGCTCGCCCTGGAGCTGTCCACTAACAGTCAGGCCGGTCTCCTGGCCAAAGAAATCCTGGCTGAAATCAACTTCGCCCTGATCATTCATTGGCGGATCTTCAAGATCTAAGGTTGAAACTCTAAACATCTCGCCGGCACCTTCAGCATCTCCAGTTGTAATAATTGGAGTATGTATATAATAAAAATCTCTCTCATTATAGAACTTATGAATAGCATAGGCCATTTTACTCCTGAATCTATTCATAACGCTAAAAGTATTGGTTCTCGGTCTTAGATGGGCAATCTCTCTTAAAAACTCAAAGGAATGCCGTTTTTTCTGGAGCTTATAATCCTCAGGAGCTTCCCCTAAAACCTCAATTTTTTCAGCCTTCATTTCGATAGATTGCTCTCTACCTTCAACCTTATCCAGATATCCCTCAACCCTTAAACTTGCACCATTTGCAATATCATCAAGGGGAAATTCTTCTGGACTTAAGACTACAATCTGTAAATTCTCTAAGGAACTACCGTCATTTAACTCAATAAAAGCTATATTCTTTGAACTTCTGAAAGTCTTTACCCAGCCCATCACCAGTACATCTTCATATTCTTCAATATTATCATTTAAAATATCTTTGACTTTAAATCTTTTGAAATAATCCATTATTTACCCTCCTATTTTGTTTGCTCAGATATAATTTTATCAAAAAGGCAGGAAAATCACAATATAAAGAGAAATAAAATATATGGAGGAAAGAAATTATTTAACTGGAGGTAATTAATTATGTCAAAAGAAAAGATCCGTGAACAGTGTAAAAATTATCAGGACGATATTATTGATTCATTAAGGGATATTTTACAATATAATAGTATACAGGAAGATCCAGAACCAGGTCAGCCCTTTGGGGAGGAAGTAGATAAATGTTTAAATAGAACTCTTGAAATTGCTGACGATTTAGGTTTTAAAACTGGCAATATTGATGGTTATGCCGGGTATGCAGAAATTGGTGAAGGAGAAGAGATGTTAGGAATTTTATGTCATCTCGATATAGTTCCAGCAGGCGATGACTGGTCTTACCCACCCTTTGCCGGTAAGATTGTCGATGGGAAAATGTATGGCCGGGGTACTTTAGATAATAAAGGTCCGGCAATCGCCTCCCTATATGCCATGAAGGTTATCCAGGATTTAGATATAAAATTAAATAAAAGAGTAAGATTAATCCTGGGTTGCAATGAAGAAAGTGGCTGGGAAGGAATTAATTATTATAAAGAACATGCTGAAATGCCAGAAATAGCATTCAGTCCAGATGCTAAATTCCCGGTAATTCATGCAGAAAAAGGGATATTAATCTTTAATTTAAATAAAGAATTAGCAAAACAGGATAATACTGAAACAGGAAGATTTACTCTAAAATCAATTACCGGTGGCAATGCTCCCAATATGGTACCAGATAGGGCTAAAGCTATATTAGAAGGAGAGTTTGATTATTTAAGCAATGAATTAGATAAATACAATAATAGCTGGAATGGAGAGTTAAATTTAACTAAACTTGATCAGGGCCTTGAGCTTGTAGCTAAAGGTATTTCAGCCCATGGTAGTATGCCCCAGGATGGCTTAAATGCAATATCCCATTTAATTAATTTCCTTGTAAACTTAGATATAACAGAAGATTCTAAAGCTGAATTTTTAAATCAATATGCAGAATTGATCGGTCTTAACTATTTTGGAGAAAACATTGGCTGTCAAATGTCTGACGAAGTCTCTGGCCCGTTAATCTTTAATGTTGGTCAGGTTGAATTAGATGATGAAAAAGCAAAAGTAGTTGTAAACATCCGCTATCCAGTTCAATCATCAGCAGAAGAAGTTTTCACAGGCATGGAAGCTAAATTAAAATCAACAGGCTGGAAACTTGAAAAGGGCGAGCATAAAGAACCATTATATGTTGAAAAGGATAGTGAGCTGGTAAAGAGTTTAATGAAAGTATATCAGGAGGAGACAGGTGACCATGACGCCACTCCGATAGCAATTGGAGGAGGCACCTATGCCAGAGCTGTTGAGAAAGCAGTGGCTTTTGGACCATTATTCCCAGGTCAGCCTGAACTTGCCCACCAGAAAGATGAATATATCGGTGTAGATGATTTAATCAGGAATACAGTTATTTATGCAAATGCAATAGCTGCTTTAGCCAGTAATTAAATAATAATTGTAAAAAATTTAACTGACAGGCTTATATATTAAGATATAATTAAAGGAGAGAAATAAATTAATGCAGCCATTGAATATCTCATATCAGACAATAATTAAAAGGATTATTGTATTTACAATTGTTGTCTTCTTATTCCATACCATTATTTTTCAATTAACACCATTTTTCCTTGCATTCTTAATGGTATTAATTATGGAGAAGCCTGTCAGTTTTCTCTCCAGATATATGCCCAGGCTGCCATCAGTTATAATAGTTTTAACAATCATCCTGATTATTTTAACTTTGCTGGCCTTTATAGTTGGTAGCAATATTATTACAGAATTAATTGAATTAGGTAGGTTTTTGCCTCGCTACAGGGAACAAATAACAGAATCGATAGACAGCCTGCTCCAGAGACAGGAAGATTTCTTTGAAGTAATTCCTGATGAGATTTCAACTCTGCTCCGTCAAAATATAAATGTAATCTATCAAAGAGGAGATCAGATCCTATCCCAGGCAGTTAATCGGGTAGTTAATTTCACCTTTAATATTCCAGGCATATTTATATTTATAATTTTTACTGTCTTTTCATCATTCTATTTAAGCAGGGATAAAGATAAGATATTTAAATATGTATCCAGTAAATTTAATCTCTCAGATGAAGACAAATTGAAACTGGTCAATGATTTTTCAACATATGTCCGAATTCAGCTTTTAATAATAACAAATACAACTATCTGGGTCGGAGTAACTTTATCCTTATTAGAGTTTCCTTATGCAATCTTACTTGCCATAACAGCAGGTATATTAGATTTAATTCCTTTAATAGGCCCAGGCGGTATTCTCTGGCCATTAATAGCCTATCATTTTTTTGTAAATCCGTTGTATTCAATTATACTCTTCATAGTCTATATTATAGTATTAGGCTTTAGACCCTTTCTTGAAGCTAATATTCTTGGAACCAATATCGGTGTTCACCCTGTAATCTTACTCTTAGGGCTTTACGCTGGTTTAAATATCATGGGTTTTCAGGGAGTAATATTGGCTCCTCTCTCAATTATAACTTTCAAAGTTTTATTAGTTGCTGATATCGGTTTATAAAAAAATCTAAAAAATTTTAAAATTTAAGCAGGAATTCTGAATTTTATGATGAATATATATATTAGAGAATGAAATGGATTTCATTTCATCATTTTAATTTGCTAAAATAAACTGAAAATTGGTTATCTTGATTCAAACTATTAATCATTACTTGCTTCTTGTTTCATTATTCTGGGTGTAATTACAATTCACCATAAAAATCTTAATAGGGGGTAGAAAAAATTGAAAAAAGCTTTAGTATTCATCTTATCACTATCACTGGTCATGTTCTTTACAGTCTCAGTTGCAGCTGAGGAGGTTACAATCACAGTAGCCGGTGGAGCAGTTGGTCAGGAATTGGAAATGACAGAAAAAGCGGCGGAAATGTATATGGAAGAAAATCCTGATGTTGTAATCGAGGTTCTTGACACACCAGATTTAGCCCAGGATAGACTTGGCCTCTATCTTCAGTTCTTTGAAGCACAGAGTTCTGAAGTTGACGTTTTTCAGATTGACGTTATCTGGCCTGGCGACCTATCAGAACATTTCGTAGATCTCTATGACTATGGTGCAGATGAAGTTGTAGATATGCATTTTGATGAGATCGTCGAGAACAATACAGTTGATGGTGAATTAATTGCCATTCCATGGTTTACAGATGCAGGTCTACTTTATTATCGGACAGACCTTCTAGAAAAATATGACCTTGATGTTCCTGAAACCTGGACAGAGCTAGAAGAAGCTGCCCAGACTATTCAGGATGGTGAAAGAGAAGAGGGTAATGAAGACTTTGTCGGTTTTGTTTGGCAGGGAGATGCCTATGAAGGTCTAACCACTAATGCCCTTGAATGGTTTGCCTCTTCAAATGCAGGAACAATTATTTCTGATGATGGCTACATCACAGTTAATAATGAAAGAGCAGTTGAAGTATTAGAAATGGCTGCAGGCTGGGTTGGCACAATTTCACCTAGTGGCGTAACTGGTATGGCTGAAGAAGATGCCAGAGCAGTCTTCCAGGGAGGCAATGCTGCCTTTATGAGAAACTGGCCATATGCCTATGCCCTTGCCCAGGATGAAGAAGAGAGCGCAATAGCAGGTAACTTTGATGTTAGCACTCTTCCAGCAGCTGAAGACGGAGAGCCTGCCCATACTCTTGGTGGCTGGAACTTAGCTGTAAGTCAATATAGTGAAAATCCAGAGATCGCTGCAGATGTTGCCTTATATCTAGCCGGTTATGAATCTCAGAAAATGAGAGCAGTAGAAGCTTCAATGAATCCAACAATTGAAGAATTATACGAAGATGAAGAAGTTCTAGAAGCAGTTCCATTCTTCGGCGAACTTTATGATGTCTTTGTAAATGCAGTAGCCCGTCCATCAACAGTTTCAGCACCTAATTACAATCAGGTATCTGAATATTACTATCAGGCTGTCCATTCAGTCTTAACTGGTCAGGACGACGCATTAACTGCTCTTGAATATCTAGAATTAGATCTGCAGGATTTAACTGGTTTTGAAATAGGTGAACCTCAGCACTAAAATTAATTCAGTCATGATAAAGTCACGAGGGGAGGGTAAGTTTTGCCCTCCCCATTAATATTACAGGAGGAGATATTATGGCCAATAACTCATCGAATGATCTGGCCCGTCAGGAAGCGAGGCTAGCCTATAAACTCCTTGCTCCAGCAGCTATTATACTTTTATTAGTAGCACTTTACCCATTAGGTCAGGTCTTTTATACCAGTATGACAGATAGAGTCTTTGCCAGTGGCCAGGAAGTTAACTTTATTGGTTTTGATAATTACCGGCAGTTATTAAGTATGCGAGTAACTGAATTACCGCCTCAATATGATGATGATGGCAATGTTATGAGAGATGACGATGGTGATATTGTCTATGAAAGGCCAATCCAGGTACTTCCTAGAGAGCCACGGCGGTTTAGAGAAGTCAGACAGTTTTCTATCTTCGGGACTAGATATGTAATCGGTGCCAGCAACCCAACATTTATTGGAGCAATTACCAATACAGTTCTTTTTACTGTAATTTCAGTATTTCTAGAGACAGTACTCGGTTTATTGATAGCCCTGGTCGTTAACAGTAACTTTAAAGGTAGAGGAGCCATGCGGGCTATAATGTTAGTACCCTGGGCAATTATAACTGTTGTATCGGCCAGAATGTGGGAATGGATGTTAGCATCAAGTCGTGTTGGTATCTTTAATACATTATTAAGAAGGTTTGATTTGATAGATGAAAGCATAGCATTTTTGCAGTCATCAACCTGGCAACTCCCTTCAATGATTGCTGTTGATGTCTGGAAAACAACACCTTTTATGGCTCTATTAATTCTTGCTGGTTTACAGTTGATACCAAATGAACTTTATGAAGCAGCCAGAGTTGATGGTGCCAGTAAGGTCAGACAGTTTTTCGCCATAACTTTACCATTAATCAAGCCATCACTGGCAGTAGCTTTAATCTTTAGAACACTGGATGCTTTAAGAGTCTTTGATGTATTCCAGGTTTTATTAGCACAGTCAAGATATTCAATGGCAAGCTATAATTATTTTCAGTTAATAAATAACCGGGCAATGGGCTTATCATCTGCAATCGGTGTTGTTATCTTTGTTATAATCTTTGCCTTTGCCATGATGTATATTAAAGCATTAGGAGTTGATGCAGAATGATTGATTTTAAAGATAATCCATTAAAATCTATATTATTTATTCTGGTTATAGCATTAATTGCTGTTTATCTGCTCTTTCCATTTTACTGGGCAGTTAATTCTTCTTTAAAGAATGAAGCACAGTTACAGATGACACCAGCAACTATGGTTCCAAGAAATCCAGTAACTTTTGAAGTGCAACCAACATTTAGAAATTATCAGGCTATCTTTTTAAGTGGCCAATTTGTTAGAGGTTTAAGAAATAGTGTAATCGTTGCAGTTGCTGTTGTTACATTATCTCTGGTAGTAGGTTCGTTTGCAGCTTTTGCCTTAGGAAAATTGAGGTTTAAAGGTAAAAATCCGTCTTTATATATAATCCTGGCTATGACTATGTTTCCACAGGTAACGGTCCTGGCAGGATTATATGCGGTAATTACCAGACTGGGATTGAGGGCAATACCGAGTATGATTTTATCATATATGATCTTTACATTACCCTTTACAACCTGGGTTTTAACCTCTTTCTTTAAAGACCTGCCAATAGAGATAATGCAATCAGCTCAGGTAGATGGGGCTTCGCCATTTCAGACATTCTATATGATTCTTTTACCATTAACAGCTCCAGCTCTTGTAACAACAGGCTTGCTGGCATTTATCCAATCCTGGAATGAATATATCTTTGCTTTAACATTTACATCAATTGAACCTGGTGCTAGAACGGTACCTGTTGCAATTGCATTATTTTCAGGTCAGGTAGCAAGGCAGGAACCTTTTGGAGAGATTATGGCAGCTGCAGTTGTCGTTACAATTCCAATCGTTATATTAGTTATCATATTCCAGAAAAAAATTGTTGCTGGCTTAACTGCCGGTGCAGTTAAAGGTTAAAATTAATAATCATTAAAGTAGGTGAATTGAATGCATGAATTGACCAATAGATATAGTACAAAGACAGGACAGGAGATAATCGAAGTTGATTTTACTGAAGATCTAATAATTCCAAGTGGCAGTAATCTCTTAATTGGAAACGGATATTTAGGCTATAGAGGAATTGAAGCAAACTGGGAAGCCACAGAATTTAGTGGCTGTATAGTTTCAGATACCTATGATAAGGCAGATGGAAAGTGGAGAGAGCTGGTCAATGCTCCCAATGGTCTTTATTTTAACATCATTGTTGATGGCCAGCCTCTTGCAAAATTTCCTGATGTAACCTCTGAAAATGAATCTCTTAGACGATCCCTTGATTTAAGATCTGGCCTTTATAATTCTATAAGAAAATTTAATTTAAACGATACAAATTTTATCCTTGAAACAAATAGATTTGCCAGTCTGGAGCAATTAGAACTAATCCTGGCAAACTATAAAATAATTGCAGATACTGATGTAAGAATTAAGATTCAGGCCGGTATCGATAAGAAATGCTGGGATTTAAATGGCAAGCATCTCGAAGATTTTAAAGAATTTAATCAGGATAAACTCTTATCAATTTTAGCCACTACTGTTGAGAGTAATATTAATCTTTCAGTATCCTCTTTATTAAATATTGCTAATAACTCTAAAGAAAAGATAGAACTTATTAATGAGGATAATAAATATCTGCTGGAGTTTGATTTAAGTTTAGAGGCCAATCAACCAGTAGAATTAGAACAGTATATGGCAGTGACCCACTCCAATCAGCGGAATAATCCATTGCAGGATTCAAAGGAAATAGTAAAAGAAGCTAAAGAATCCGGCTTTAAGCTTTTATTTGAAAATCAGTTAGAAAACTGGAATAAAATCTGGAATAAATGGGGAGTTAAAATAGGTGGTTCAGTTAAAGACCAGGCCTTAATTAACTTCAATCTCTATCATAATCGAATAGCTACTCCTGCCTATTCAGAAAGGCTTCCAATTGGCGCCAGAGGCCTTTCCTGTCAGGCATATCAGGGAGCTGCTTTCTGGGATCAGGAAATCTTTAACCTGCCAGTATACCTTTATACTGAGCCAGAAATAGCAAAAAATATTCTTAAATATCGTTACCATACCCTTCCTGGGGCCAGAAAGAAGGCAGAGGATTTAGGTTATAAAGGTGCTTTTTATGCCTGGATTTCCGGTAAAACCGGTGAAGAGCTCTGCCCTGATTTCTTTTTTGAAGATGTACTTACAGGTAGAAAGATAAGAAATCACTTTAATGACTGGCAGATCCATGTTTCACCGGATATAGCCTATACAGTCTGGCATTATTACCAGGCTACCGGTGATATTGACTTTATTATTGATTATGGTAGTGAGATAATATTTGAAATAGCAAGGTTTTTATATTCCAGAGCCCATTTTAATAAAAACAAAAAAGAATTTGAATTGATCCGTTTACTTGGCCCGGATGAATATCATGAAAATGTTGATAATAACGTCTTTACACTCTATCAGAGTAAGTATGCTTTAGATAAAGCCTTAAAGATTTATAAAATTATGGAGCGAGATTATCCTGATAGACTGGCAGTATTAAAAGAGAAAATCGAGTTAAAGGATGAAGAAGTGGCGAACTGGAAAGAGATGGCTGCATTAATTAAAAAGCCAGAGCCAGATCCAGAAACCGGTCTAATTGAACAGCATGACGGTTATTTTCAGCTAGAGGATACAACCCCTGAAGTATTAGAGGAGAGGCTTCAGGATCCTGGTGAATACTGGGGCTGGCCAAATGGAGTAGCCCATCATACCCAGGTAATTAAACAGGCCGATCTGATCCAGTTATTCTGGCTCCAGCCTGAACTCTTTAGCGATAGAGTTAAAGAAAAAAACCTTGACTATTATCTTCCTAGAACTGAGCATGGCTCATCATTAAGTCCTTCAGCCTATGCGATCGAAGAAGCCAGACAGGGCAGAACAGAAAAAGCCAGGGAGAGATTGATCCATTCAGCTTCAATAGATTTAGAAAACACCAATAAAGCTGTCAGTGGGGGTACTTTTATCGGCGGAATTCATACAGCTGCCTGTGGGGCAACCTGGCAGGTATTAACATTTGGTTTTGCCGGTCTCCACTTTATTGAAGATGAAAAAAACGGTATTTATCCAGAGATTAAAGCTGCTTTTAAACCTGAAATACCAGCAGCCTGGGATTATTATCAATTTAATCTAAAATTGTCGAATCAAGACTTAACTATTAGAGTTGAAACTGATACAATTATAATGACAGCCTCAGAAAATAATAATGAGGAAATTAATTTAAAGGTTAGCGAAGAATTTGTAAATATAGCACCTGGTATCACTAGAAAAATTCGCCGCTAGTCTGGAGGAGGCGATTATGTTGGCTGTTACTATAAAAGATGTTGCAAATCTTGCAGGTGTTTCACCTGCTACAGTTTCCCGGGTAATCAATAATAGCTCTTTAGTTAAAGAAGAGACTGCTGAAAAAGTTAATGAAGCTATAGATAAATTAAATTATCAGATCAATGAATCTGCCAGGGTTTTAAGAACAAACTGCAGCAGTTTAATAGGTGTGATTGGAGCAGGGATGGATAACCCATTTTTAATGAAATTATTGAAAGGGGTTGAGGCTTCAGCAAAAGCTCATGGTTTTAACCTTATCTTCGGAGATTCAGAAGGAGAGTTAGAACAGGAACTTAAGTATTTAAATATCCTGAATCAGAGAAGAGTCGATGGGTTAATTATTATAACTGCAAGTATATATAATAATCTGCTTGATGAGATAAAATCCAAAGGTATTCCAGCCGTCTTTGCCTCTGGTTATGTTAATGATAATGAAATCCCCTGTATTAGTGTCAATAATACAAGAGCAGCTGAAGATGTTATCGATTACTTATACGATTTAGGTCACCGTAAATTTGGAATAATTAGAGGTACTTATTCAGATTTAGTGACAAGTGGTGAGAGAATCAAAGGAGTTAAATCCTCCTTTCAAAAACATCAGATAGATTTTAATTCAGTCCCAATTTATGAAGGAGATTTCTCCTTTGAAAGCGGTTCTGTAGCCGCTAAAAAAATATTATCAGATAACCCAGAAACAACGGCAATTTTCTGTTTTGATGATAAAATGGCAATAGGTGCTATCAGAGGTGCTGAAGAGCTTGGCTATAATATTCCTGAAGATTTATCTATTGTAGGGTTTGATGATATAGAATTATCAAGTTATGTTAAACCAGCTTTAACAACTATTCATCAGTCCGGTTATGATATGGGGTATCAGGCCATGGAATTCTTAAATAAAATTATTGATGGAGAAGATCCTGGCAAATTAAAGGAATTCCTCCCCCATGAATTAAAGATTAGAGAAAGTAGCGGAACTCCACCGACATAAAAGTCGGTGGTTTTTTATATTAGACTTTTAAGATATGATAATATAGGTTATAATAGGTTGCAGGAGGAGATATACTTATGTATAATTTCGATAAAAAGGTTGAAAGAAAAGGAACTTCATCAGTGAAATGGGATAAAGTTGATGAAATTTTTAATAGAGAAGATATAATTCCTCTCTGGGTTGCAGATTCTGACTGGGAAACTGCCCCGGAGATAATTGAATCTATAAAAGATAGAGTAGAGCATGGTGTTTTTGGATATACTTATCCAGCAGAAGAATATAAAAATGTGATTGTCGACTGGTATAAAAAAAGATATAACTGGGATATAGAATCTGACTGGATTACATTACTTTCAGGAGTTGTACCTGGAATTAATATTGCCTTAAGGGCTTTTACAAGACCAGGTGATTCTGTAATCGTTCAGCCTCCAGTATATTATCCATTTTTCTCAGCTGTTAAAAACAGCGGCAATATTTTATTGGAAAATCAGCTTGTCTTAAGAGAAGAAAATGGCAGCAGGAGATATAGGATAGACTGGATTGACCTGGAGAAAAAGATTAACGAAAATCCAGGCACATCTGCCTTAATCTTCTGTTATCCCCATAATCCAGTTGGCAGAGTCTGGAAGCCAGATGAACTTAATAAACTACTTTCTATAGCAGATAAATATAACCTATTAATAATTTCAGACGAAATTCATGCTGATTTTGTTTATAATGGAGGGCATCAGCCACTGGCAGCAATCAGGCCTGATATGCGAGAGCAAATAATTACTATCTCAGCCCCGAGTAAATCCTTTAATATTGCAGGCCTGGCTACAGCCTATGCGATTATACCTGATACCAACTATAAAAAGAGATTTGAAAAAGCTGCAGAGGGTATTCAACCAGCTTTAAATCCACTGGGATTAACAGCTTTAAAATCAGCCTATGAAGATGGCGAAGACTGGCTTGAAAGTCAAAATAAATATATAAAAGATAACTATAAACTTGTAAGTGATAGTATTGCAAAGATTCCAGGTATTGAACTAATAAAATCAGAGGGTACATATTTAGTCTGGTTAGATTTTAGAAAGACTGGCCTGACTGATCAGGAATTAGAAGACTTATTATTTCATGAAGCTAAATTAGGACTTGAGCCTGGTCACTGGTTTGGCAAAGGTGGCAGAGGATTTTTCAGAATGAATTTAGCAACCCAGAGATATAATATTGAAGAAGCCCTGATAAGGCTAAAAGACCTTATGTCTAATAGATTTGCAAATCTGGAGGTAGATATAGATGGCCAATAAGAATATAATTGTTATTGGTGGTGGGCCTGCTGGTATGATGGCAGCTTTAACAGCTAAAACTTCAGACACCAGAGTTAGAATTTTAGAAAAAAATAATAACTTTGGCAAAAAACTTCTTTTAACCGGTGATGGTCGCTGTAATCTAACTTCTACCTATGAACCTGGAGAAATTATCGATAGTCAGGTCTTTATGGCAAATAATTTCTTATATAGTGCCTTATATAGCTTTTCCCCTGCTGATACCTGGCGATTTTTTAATGAGCTTGGTGTTGAACTAAAAGAAGAAAGAGGCAGGAGGGTTTACCCGGTATCAGATAGATCCTCACAGGTAAGAGATGCTTTAGTTGAGGAGATGAAACGTTCTGGAATTGAAATCAATACAGGCTATAATGTTAAATCTCTCTGGCTGGATAAAGGTGATTTAAAGGGAGTAATTTTAGATAATGATAAAAAGATTAATGGCGATAAAGTTATAGTGGCAACAGGAGGAATAACCTATCCTGAGACTGGTTCTGATGGTACCGGTTATAAGCTGGCAGCTATGGCCGGTCATGAGATAGTCGGGCCGAGTTTAGCCCTGGTACCAATAAAAGTTAGAAATAACTGGACTGAAAAGGTGGCTGGCCTTAAATTAAAGAATATCGAATTAAAATTATTTTCCCGTGATTCAGGAAAACCATTATATCATCAGCGAGGAGAATTAATCATTGAAAAGAAGAGGCTGACAGGGGCTCTGGCTTTAGAAGCCAGTTGTTTTATGGAAGAGCCATATAATAATTATAGAGTAAAATTAGATTTAAAACCTGCCCTTACAATGGCTGAGCTTGAAGCCAGACTTGAAAGAGAATTTAAAGAGATGGGCAATAAGTTCTTTAAAAATAGTTTAGATAACCTGCTTCCAGCCTGGTTAAGACCGGTTATTGTCAAGCTCTCTTCAATTGGCTCAACAAAAAATGCCAATCAGATAAATGCTGAAGAGAGAAAACATCTGGCAGGTTTATTAAAGGAGCTTACTTTATCAGTAACTGGAATTGGTAGTCAGGATGAGGCTATTATTACTGCAGGTGGGGTCTCAGTAGATTTAATTGATCCAGCTAATTTAGAATCAAAATTAATTTCAGGACTTCATTTTGCAGGAGAAGTATTAGAACCAACTGCCTTTACAGGAGGCCATAATCTTCAAATTGCATTTTCAACAGGTTATCTGGCCGGGCTTGAAAAATAAATTACTTAAAAAAAGAAAAAATCGCAGGCTTCTGCCTGCGACTTAAACTAAAATTATATTCAAAAAAAATTACTCAGTAATAATTGAGCCAGCTTCACTGTTTTCAATAGCTTCACTAATAGTCTGATTTACTGTTTCCATTACTTTAGAGAAATTTTGCTGAGCTTCAATAAAGTCACTGATTTTAGGATTGGACTGCATCTTAGCCTGAAGATTCTGGATTTCTTTCTGCTGATCTTGGCCAAGAGACTGGCCATTCATTTGAGCCATCTGGACTCTCTGCTGGGCAGACTGAAATTCTTCCATAAGTTCCTTAGCTTCATCATCTTCAGTGATATTTTTTTCAGCTCTCTTCATTTCTTTAAATTCACTGGATTCAACAATTTCGTCAGCTAATGCTTCTGCTTTTTCGATTAATGCCATTAATACTCACCTCACTTGCTTAATACTGAAACAATAATAACATTAATAATATTTAGTGTCAAATTGATAAATTTATAGATAGATTGTATAATGAAATAGTATCAACAAAGACTTTACTCATTTAAATGGATGGTGAAATCATGGCAAATCATAGAGAGGCTTATGTAGAACAACTGTTTGCTCACTTTAAACAGAATGAGACCGACCAACAGGATTATAGATTAGGAATTGAATTCGAACATTTTTTAGTCCATAATGATAATTTAAGAGCAGTTCATTATTATGGTGATAAAGGGATTGCAAGTTTATTAAGCAGGCTGGCTGGTTCAACCTGGCAGGTCTGTAATTTAGGCGATGATAAAAAGCATATTATCTGTTTAAATAAGAATAATGATGAAATAAATTTAGAACCAGGTGGCCAGATAGAATTTAGCTTCAGCCCTAAAAATTCTATCAGGGAAATTGAAAAAACCTATAATACTATGATTAATGATCTGGAACCTATTCTTAAAGATAATAATTATAATTTAATTACCCTGGGCTACCAACCTGTTACGAAAATTAACGAATTAAAGATTCTTCCTAAAAAGAGATATAAAATGATGTTTGACCACTTCAAAAAAAGAGGGGACCTGGCTCATAATATGATGCTAGGAACAGCATCAACCCAGATTAGTCTGGATTATAGCAGCGAAGAAGATTTTTCTAAAAAGTTTGCAGTTGCCAGCTGGTTAAGTCCAATAATATATGCTACCCTGGATAATACCCCGATTTTTGAGGGTAAAAGAACCAGTGAATATGCTGTTAGAGCAAAGATCTGGAATGATTGTGATGCAGATCGTTGCGGAATTTTAGAAAAATCAATCGAAGGAAACTTTACATATAAAGATTATGCTGAATATATAGTTGATCTACCGGCAATTGTTGATCCAGCAGGAGAAAAACCAGAACCGACTGAACTTACATTTGGAGAGGTATTCAATAAGGAAGTATTAACAGCTGAAGATATTGAGCTAATGCTCTCTTTTTCCTTTACTGACGTTAGATTAAAGGAATATTTAGAGATCAGGATGGCAGATTCATTTCCTCTACCACTGGCACTTGGCTATCTGGCATTATTAAAAGGGATCTTTTATGATCAGCGTAATTTGGATTATTTCTTTAAACAGGTTCAAAAGACATCGACTGCACAAGTAAAGAAAGCTCTTAAAGCAATAACAGAAAAGGGCTGTCAGTTGCCTTATAATGACAGTATTATGATGATGGATTGGCTTGATATCTTAATAGAAAGGTCATTACAGGGTCTTTCAAAGAGTGATCAGAACTATCTTTTATACTTAAAAAATTATTTAAAGGATTATCTGCCTCCAAGAAAAGCAACTGGTAATACCGGTAATTTAAAAAATGATCTTGATTATTCTTTAGTTCTTCCTGGGAGTGATATTAAAGATGGATATAGAAAGTTTAAATAATGCATATCTTGACTTATTTATAAATAATAAAGAAGAATTTCTAGATGACTTTAAAAATAAATTATGGCCAGAATTAGAAGCCAGTTCAGTTCGTTATAAAGGAAGGCCAGTCCCATTTTTATATCATCCATTTATGCTCGACAGAACCGAGTGGAATAGGTTGAAAGAGCTGGTTTACCATTTCAATGAAATTTTATATAAGGTGATTGCCAGGTATATTAATAATAGTGAATTCCGTTCATATTTTCCTTTTTCCGAGGAGATGGAGGAATATATCTTACTTGAACCAGGTTATAGCAATCCCTATCCTGTGGCCAGATTTGATTTATTTTACTATCAGGACTCTATTAAATTTTGTGAGCTTAATACAGATGGAACTTCAGCAATGAATGAAGTCAGAGGTATTCAGGAGATAGTTGCTAATAGTGCTGCAGTTACTCAATTTAAAGAGGATAATAACCTTGAGTTAAAAGGGTTTGAGCTCTTTGATAGCCTGATAGATATTATGCTTGAAAAGTATAATGAGTTTTTAAGCAATAAAGCTCATCCAGAAGTAGATTTTAATAAAGATAAACCAGTCATTGGTATCGTTGATTTTAGCAAGGATGGTACAATCAGTGAATTTAAAGAATTCCAGCGCTGGTTTGATAAAAGAGGTATTTTATCTTATATTATAGACCCGAGAGATGTTGAAAATAAAGACGATGGGCTATATTATAATAACAAAAGGGTAGATTTTGTCTATAGACGGGCAACAACCAGTAGATTATTTGATCATTTTGATGAAATACAGGACTTTCTGTCAGCCTATAAAGAGGGTAAATTCTGCATGTTCGGAAGTTTTCGGTCTCAGATAATTCATAATAAAGCTATCTTCCAGATATTAAGTACTGGAGAATATGTTGATTTCCTTGATGAATCTGATCTCCAATTTATAGCTGACCATATTCCTGAAACCTGCCTTTTAACTGAAGCTACTATTGAAAAAAAGCAGATCAAGTCACAAAAGAATGATTATATTTTAAAGCCTGATGATGGATTTGCCTGTAAAGGTATAAAATTAGGCAAAGAATCTGATCAGAATGATTGGGAAGAGTTTGTAGATGACGCTGTCTGTAAACCATATCTCTGTCAGAGTTACTGTCAGCCACCAACTAGAAAGATGATCTCAATTGACAATGACAAAACAGGTATAGACCTCTATTATTATCAAATAGGATTATATGTATTTGATGGCCAGGTTCATGGTATTTATAACCGGGCCGGAAGAGAAAAAATTATCGGTTCCAGCTATGAATGCTTTACAGTTCCGACTTATATTGTCTCAAAATCAGAGTAAGATAATAATCTAAGGAGGTTAACAGATAATGAATGAAGCATTAATCTGTGTTGATCTTCAAAATGATTTCTATGAAGAAGGTGCATTACCAGTTGCAGGTGCAAGTCAGATCAATTTTACCATTAATAAGATGCTTAAAGAGGGAGATTTCAAGACAATTGTTGCTTCCCAGGACTGGCATCCTGAAAATCATGCCAGTTTTGCATCAAATCACGATAAAGAGCCCTTTTCTCCATATAAAGGCAACCTCGAAGGTTTAGGAGAGGTTTTATGGCCAGATCACTGTGTCCAGGGAACTCATGGGGCAGAATTTCACCAGGATATCGATACTGATAAGTTTGACCTTATTATCCGGAAGGGACAGGACCTGGAAGTAGATAGTTATTCGGCTTTTAGAGATAATGATGGCACTGATTTAGGACTGGCTGCATATCTTAAGGGGCTTAATATCAAAAAAATAGTTCTGGTTGGACTTGCTTTAGATGTCTGTGTATTTTATACTGCCCTGGATGGCATTAAGGCCGACTTTGATGTTGAACTTATTCTAGAAGCTTCTAAAGGAGTAAATGCAGAGGAAAATGATGTTGAAAATGCTATTGATAAAATGATTGCAAAAGGTGTAAAAGTTAAGGAGAGATATATTTGAATAAATTAAGAATTATGGTTTCAACTACTTTTGGTGTTGAAGCTATTGTGAAAAAGGAATTAAGAAAATTAAATTATAATGTTGAGCGGGTTAAGAATGGCCGGATTGAATTTGAAGGTACTGCTGAAGATTTAGCCAGGGTTAATCTTCATTTAAGGGCAGCTGAAAGGGTCTATTTAAAATTAGCAGAATTTACTGCCAGGGATTTTGATGAACTTTATGATCAGGTTAATGAATTAGAATGGCAGGATCTAATTCCTTATAAGGGTAAATTCCCGGTTACAGGTAAATCAAGTAAATCTCAGCTCCATAATGTCCCGGCCTGTCAATCAATTATTAAGAAATCTATTGTTGATAAATTACAGAGTAAATATGGTGAGGGGCGTCTACCAGAGACTGGAGAAACCTATCCAGTTAATTTTATGATTAATAAAGATAGGGTTATTATTGCCCTTGATGCCAGTGGGACAGGACTCCATAAGCGTGGTTATAGACAGGAAGCCGGTCCTGCTCCAATCAAGGAAACTATTGCGGCAGCCATGATTTACCTTAGCAAATGGAATAGAGATAGAATTCTAATAGATCCATTCTGTGGTTCAGGAACTATTCTGATTGAAGCTGCTTTAATGGCTCGAAAAATAGCCCCAGGTTTAAATAGAGATTTTGTCAGTGAAGACTGGGCTTTTCTGCCAGAAAATCTTTATGATGAGATGAGGACTGAAGCCAGAGATAAGATCTGGACAGATGCCGAGCCTAGAATGCTGGCAGGTTATGACCAGGACCAGCGCTCAGTTAAACAGGCTATCTATAATTCAAGACGGGCTGGAGTTGAAGAGATGATTCATTTTCAGCAGCAGGAACTTGCTGATTTTTCAACAAACCGCAAATATGGTTATATCATTTCTAACCCTCCATACGGTGAAAGAATGGCTGAGGATGAGGTCAGGGAATTATATGAACTAATGGGTAATAAGTTTTTACCGTTAGACACCTGGTCATTTTATATCCTGACTGCCCACCCGGATTTCGAAAAGTATTTCGGTAAAGAAGCAAGTAAAAGGAGAAAATTATATAATGGCGGCCTGGAATGCCAGTTTTATCAGTATTATGGTCCATGGCCACCATCTGATGGAAGTGATTATTAATGGGGAAACAGAATAAATCTGGTGATAAAAGCCAGGTTTTACCCTATTTAGCAGGGCTGACATTCAGCATTATCTTTGGTTTTTCCTTTATGTTTTCCCAGGATGCCCTGGAATATTTAAATCCATTTCATTTATTAGGCTTTAGATTTATAATTGCTTCACTTACAATGACTTTTTTCTGGGGCTTAGGGTTTATTGAGATAAATATATTATCAAAGGCGAAAGGACCATTACTATTAGTGGCTCTATTTCAACCAGCCCTTTATTTTCCCTTTGAGGTAACAGGAATTCAGATGACAACATCGTCTCAGGCCGGTTTAATGATTTCTTTAATACCGGTTGCAGTTGCTATTTTTGGAGCAATTTTTCTAAAAGAGATACCTGGTAAACTTCAGCTATTTTTTATAATTCTGTCAGTGTCAGGTGTTGGTGTGATTGTTTCTTTTCAGGGCGAGCTTGCTTCGACTGAAGGCCATCTAATCGGACTGCTCTTATTGATGGGGGCAGTTATTTCTGCAGGTTTATATAATATTGTTTCCAGGTCTATTTCTGTTAACTATACCCCTGTCGAGATAACATTTTTTATGTGTTATACAGGAGCAATTATATTTAATATAATCGGTATCAGACTCCATGATGGCGGCCTTTCAGAATATATCTCAATGTTTACACTGTCTGAAGTTCTAATTGCCGTTACATATTTAGGGGTTTTATCTTCTGTTGTTGCATTTTTTATGATGAATTTTACATTATCAAAGTTGCCGGCTTCTCAAGCAGCCATCTTTGCTAACCTGGTTACAGTTGTTTCTATTTTTGCCGGTGTCTTTTTAAGGAATGAGCCATTTTACAGACCACAGATTATTGGAGCTATAATGATAATTCTAGGGGTCTGGGGTACTAATTATTTCGGAGTTAAAGAAAAAAGAGAGAAAAAATTTAATAGAGGTGAAAATTATGAAAAGAATTTTAATTAGAGGTATTACTGGTAGCATGGGTGTTGAGACAGCTTCCATGATAATTAGCCATTCTGACTATAAACTTGTTGCTGGCCTGGCCGAGGAAAACTTAAATGTTGACCTATCAAGGCTGACCGGTCTGTCTAAGGCTACAGATGTTTCTATATTTGCAGATTTAAAAGAGGCTGTACTTTCAACAAAACCAGATATTATGATAGATTTTACTGTTCCTGATGGGCTTTTACCTGCCTTAAAACAGGCTTTAGATTTAGGCCTTGATTTAATAATTGGTACAACAGGTCTGCAGGAAGATGAAATCCAGGAATTAAAAGCATATACTGAAGACAAATCAGCTACAACTATGTTAATACCTAACTTTTCATTAGGGGCAGTATTAATGATGGAATTTGCCTCTAAGGCAAGTAAATACTTTCCGAGAGCCGAGATTATTGAAGGCCATCATGAAAATAAGGCAGATGCTCCTTCTGGAACCTCTATTGCCACAGCTGAAAAATTAGAGAAGACGGAGCCATTTCTAAAAGAAGAAGAGATAAAATATACAATTGAAGGAGTCCGTGGCGGCGAGAAAAATAATGTCAGAATTCACAGTCTTAGACTGCCTGGTTTAATGGCCAGACAGGAAGTTATTTTCGGTGGCCAGGGCCAGACCTTTACTTTAACCCATAATACTATCTCCAGAAGTTCTTATATGCCTGGTGTCCGACTTGCCCTTGATAGGATTGAAGATAAATCAGGATTTATTTATGGACTCGATAAATTGTTGGATTAATGAGTTTTAAGGAGGATATTTATGAATTATACTATTGGTGTTTTAGGTGCCTCTGGTCTGGTAGGCCAGGAGATCATTAAAATTTTAGAGGAGAGGAACTTTCCTCTTAAAGATATCAGGTTATTTGCCAGTGAAAGATCTACTGGTAAAACTGTTGTATTTAAAGATAGAGAAGTTGAAATTGAAAAGTTAACTGTTAAAGCAGCTAAGGAATGCGATATTCTGCTCTCAAGTATGCCTTCAGGAATAAGTGAGAAAATAATTCCTGAAATTGCAGATAGTGATACAATTGTAATCGATAATTCTTCAGCCTTCCGTCAAAAAGATGGTATTCCACTGATTGTACCTGAAGTAAATAGTGGAGATATTCCTGAAAGGCCTGAGATTATTGCCAATCCAAACTGTTCAACTATTCAGCTTGTTTTAGTCTTAAAACCACTGGCTGAAAGGTATGGTCTGGATGAGGTTGTTGTCAGTACCTATCAGTCAGTCTCTGGGAGTGGCCAGAAAGCTTTAGAATCATTAAAGGCAGAAACAAAAGAGCAGCTTGAATCTGGTAATAAGGAAGGCAAATATTATGAACGACCAATTGCCTTTAATTTATTACCTGCTATCGATTATTTCCATGATGATGGTTTTTCCAATGAAGAGGTGAAGATGTTAAATGAGTCCCGTAAAATATTAGGAGATCCTGAATTACATTTAAATGCAACCTGTGTCAGGGTTCCTGTCTATTATGGCCATGCTGAGAGCTGTTATTTGAAATTAAATAAAGAGTTTAATATAGATGATATAAAAGAATTACTGGCTAATTTTCCAGGTTTAAAACTTTATGATAATCCTGAGTTAGCTGAATATCCTGAACCAATCTTATCTGAAGAGATTGATGAGACTTTGGTGGGTAGAATAAGAAGAGATAGAGTAAACCCAAAGGCTTTAAACTTATATATTGCAGCCAATAATCTTCGTAAAGGGGCGGCTTTAAATGCAGTTCAGATCGCTGAAGAACTGGTCTAATAATTGCTGGAGCTGGTTAATATGAATGTGATTATTCAGAAATTTGGTGGTAGTTCTCTGGCAACCTTAGAAGATAGAGAAAATGCCTGTAGACAGGTAATAAAAGCTGTTAAAGCTGGTTATAAGCCTGTAGTCGTTGTCTCTGCAATGGGCAGGGCAGGGGCTGCATATGCTACTGATACTCTTTTAGACCTGCCAGGAGATAGAGAGAAATTATCGGCCAGACAGCAGGATTTACTGGCCTCCTGTGGCGAGGTTATCTCTTCAGTAATAATTGCCGGCCATTTGACTGAAAAAGATTACTCGGCCCAGTCTCTGACCGGAGGTCAGGCCGGTATTATAACCGATGATAATTTTGGAGCTTCCAGGATTATTGCTGTGAAACCGGAAAAAATCATAAAACTTCTTGAAAAAGATATAATTCCTGTTGTTGCAGGTTATCAGGGCTTAAGCCAGGATGGCGAGATAACAACCTTAGGAAGAGGTGGCAGTGATACAACTGCCAGTGCTTTAGGCTATGCATTAAATGCTGAAAAGATCGATATCTTTAGTGATGTTGATGGATTAATGACAGCAGACCCCTCCATTTATGAAGGCGCAAAAAACTTGAGTGAAGTGACCTTTACTGAGGCCTGTGAACTGGCCTATCAGGGAGCTGAAGTTATCCATCCCAGGGCAACAGAGTTTGCCCAGGCTGGAAATATTCCTCTGAGAATAAGAGCTACAAATAATCTAAACGATGATAATGGCACAGTTATTAAGGATTCCAGGGATTTAAATAAAGACCGCCCAGTTACTGGACTGGCAGTCAGGCGTCAGGTAGCCTTTATAGAGATTCTCCCTGATAGCAAGAATGATTATAATACAGGCCTTAAATCGTTTAGACTGCTTGCAGATAATGACATTAGTGTTGATATGATAAATATAAGACCGGAAAAGATTTCATTTATAGTTGATAATCCAGATATAAATAGAGCCAGCAGTTTATTGACTGATTCAGGCTTTACCTTTAATATTTCAGATAAATTTTGTAAGGTTTCTATTGTTGGAAGTGGTATGACAGGTCTGCCTGGAGTTATGGCCAGGATAGTTGATGCTTTAAATCAGGCCGGGATTAAGATTTATCAGACGACAGATTCCCATACCAGTATTGCCTGTTTAATAGAAAAAAGCAGCGAGGAAGCTGCTATTTCAGCACTGCACGGAGCTTTTAAACTAAATTACAAGGAGTGAGTATAATGTTAGAAGGAAACCTTTATACGGCAATGGTTACACCCTTTACTGAGTCAGGAGAAGTTAATTACGAGAAAGCCCGGGATTTAGCCAGGTATTTAATTAATGAAGGCTGTGACGGACTGGTTATCTGTGGAACTACTGGAGAAGTGCCGACTTTAACAGACCAGGAAAAGATCACTTTATTACAGAATATTGTTGCTGAAGTTGGAGATAAAGCTGAAATTATTGCTGGAACCGGGTCGTATGATACAAGATCAAGTATTGAATTGAGCAGAGAAGCAGAAGAGATTGGTGTTGATGGGGTTATGCTTGTTGTTCCTTATTATAACAAACCACCTCAGGAATCATTGTATCAGCATTTTAAATCTATTGCTGAAAGTATTGAGCTACCGGTTATGCTCTATAATGTTCCAGGCAGAACCTCTAGAAATATGGAGGCAAAGACTACTATCCAGCTTGCTGAAATTGATAATATTGTTGCTATAAAAGAGGCAAGTGGCGATTTTGATCAGGCCACTGAGATAATTGCTAGAGCCGGCGATAAGATAGATCTTTATAGTGGTGACGATTCATTAACATTACCTTTAATGTCCCTGGGAGGCAAAGGGGTTGTCAGTGTTGCCGGCCATTTAGTTGCTTCTGAGATAAAAGATATGATAGAATTAGCTCTGGCCAATGATTTTAAAAGAGCCGCTGAGATTAATAAAAAGCTATTCCCAATCTTTAAGAATATGTTTATATCTACAAACCCTATTCCTGTTAAGACTGCTCTTAATATGAAAGGCTGGGATTTAGGTAGTTTTAGGCCACCATTAACTGAGCTGGAACCATCTAAGAAAGATCTGTTAAAGAATCTTTTAGAAAATTATAATTTACTATAATTTAAAATTCGGCGAGTTTTTGCTTGTATTTTAGTAAGTAAGACGTTATAATAGAAACAATGGATATTTATGTGCTATTTCTTAAATGAAATAAATAAATTTAATATAAATAAAAGAACACAATTAAGTAAAATTAATTGAAATTCAAATCGGAGGTGTCTTTTTTTATTTATGTCACAAAAAAATAATGAAGCCGTCAGGATGATTCCACTCGGCGGAGTCGGCCAGATCGGTAAGAACATGATGGTGTTGGAATATGGAGATGAGATGTTAATTATAGACTCTGGGGTGATGTTTCCTGAAGATGATCAATTAGGTATTGATTTAGTAATACCTGACTTTGATTATGTCAAGAAAAATAAAGACAAAATCAAAGGGATTGTATTAACCCATGGTCATTTAGACCATATAGGTGCTCTACCTTTTTTATTAAAGGAGATTAATGTACCTATTTATGGGACAAAGCTGACTTTAGGTTTATTAGAAGGAAATTTAAAGGAACATCGTTTGATGAAGTCAAGTCGTTTAAAGGTTGTAAATGCTGGAAGTACTGTTCAGGTTGGTCAGTTTAAGGTAGATTATATTAAGGTAAATCATAGTCTAACAGATACCTGTGCACTTGCAATTCACACACCTTTAGGGCCGATTGTTTATGCCAGTGATTTTAAGTTTGACCAGACTCCAGTTGATGGAGAGGTCGCTGATTTTCATAAACTAGCCGAGTTAGGACATTCAGAACCTGGCGTATTAGCACTTTTCTCTGATAGTACAAACGTTGAGCGGAAAGGTTACACGATGTCAGAGAAAGTTGTTGGTGAAACGATTGATGATATATTTTATAGAGCTACTAATAGGATAATCGTTGCAACCTTTGCTTCGAATATTCATAGAATTCAACAGATTCTTGATGCTGCAGTCAAGTATGACAGAAAAATTGCTATTACTGGCCGGAGTATGACTAATAATGTTGAAATAGCTAGAAGACTTGGGTATATTAATGTTCCTGATGATATGATCGTTGATATTAGAGATATGGGACATATTGCTGATGATGAAACTGTTATCATTACAACAGGAAGTCAGGGTGAGCCGATGGCTGCTTTAACCAGAATGGCCAGAGGAGACCATTACCATATTAATATTAAAAATGGTGATACTGTAGTTATTTCTGCATCTGCAATCCCTGGTAATGAAAAATTTGTTGGCCAGACAATTAATCAGTTATTTGAACGGGGAGCAAATGTAATCTATGAAGATGTTTCAGGTGTGCATGTTTCTGGTCATGCCAGTCAGGAAGAGCTTAAATTAATGCTTAATCTAACTAAGCCTAAATATTTTGTTCCTACCCATGGCGAGGCCCGTCATCTACATCAGCATGCTGCTTTGGCTGAAGATGTTGGAGTTCCTAAGGAGAACACTTATATAGCAGAGCTTGGCGATGTAATTGAATTTAGAGAAGATAAGGTAGAAAAGGTTGATAAGGTTCAGGCTGGAGATATTCTAGTTGATGGCCTTGGAATTGGCGATGTTGGAAATATAGTCTTAAGAGATAGAAAAACTCTATCTGAAGATGGAATTATTATTGTTGTTGTAACAATAGATAGCAATGGTAATATTCAATCTGGACCTGATATTATAACCAGAGGATTTGTTTATATCAGAGAGTCTGAAAAATTAATTGAAGATGCAACTAATCGTGTCAAGGATGCTTTAGAAGAATGTGAAGAAAAGGGAATAACTGAATGGTCTGTTCTTAAAAAGACTATTAAAAATTCCTTAAATAATTACATTTATAAGCAGATTAAAAGAAATCCAATGATTCTACCGATTATTATGCAGGTATGATCCAATAAATAACTAAAAAACAGGGGACAGGCAGTTAGCCTGTCTCTTTTCTTAATAAATACCGATTTGCAGTATATAAATACATATAAATGAATATTACTTGTATAATTACTTTGTGAAATTTGTTAAGAGATACTACCTGGTAACCGTCGGGTAACCGGAGGGTCATATCTACATATTGAATAAATATACACAAAGATTTTATTTGATTTTATAAAATTTAATAGCTTATTTATTGGTTTTACATAATATGCAGGAATTATAACAAATAAAGAGAATTAATATATAGAACAGATATTTGTAGGAGAGGATATTATGCTGTCAGGGATTTTAAAGCCTGGGGAAAGAAAAAAGGAGATTGCAGGGATTTTATCAGCAGCCTGGGGAATCTTTAGTGGTGTGGCCCTTTATGGAGGGGCAGCCGGTATAGCTGGCCGTTTAGTAGCTGATTTTTATCGTTTCTTTGTTGGTAATTCTGCAGTTGCAATACCTGTGATTTTTGTAATTATAGGTTATAAGTTAGTTTTTGCTGATGATTATAATTATAAAAGTAAGATACCTGGATTTATAATTGCATTTATATCATTTATTACTATTTACCATATAGTTCAGGATTATGAGAGTATTTTTACTGCAGGTTTAATTGGTGATGGTGGTGGCCTGATTGGAGGAAGTCTTGCCTATTTCTTTAAGATGATTTTTGGCATGACTGGAGCCCAGCTAATTTTAACAGCCTTTGGGTTGATTGGTATTCTCTTATTCTTTGATATTTATCTAACTGATTTATATAAAATGATAAAGGCTAGAATTAAAGAGGTCTTTCATCAAATTAAGTCAATTAATTATACTGGAAAGATTAAAGGTCTGGCAGGTTTATTGATTGTCTTATTAAAATCACCTTTCACACTTTTTAACAAGATAAAGAATAGAGAAAAGGTTAAAGATAAATCAAAAAAGAAAGAATCAACTGAATTACAGCTTAGAGAAGAAGAAAAGAACTTAGAAGTTGTAAATGATGAGAATTATACTTTACCTGAATTTGAGAAGGTATCAAAAAAGCAAAAAAGTAATCACCAAACTAAAAATACTGAAGATGAAATTGAAAAGAGCTATTTCCCTGATTGGGATGATGATTATAATGATTTTGAAGTCTTTTCTGTTGAGGATAGCCTGGCTGAAGATAAAAAAGAAAATAAAGGTATGGAGGATTATCAAAATCCCCATAGCCGTCTTCTTAAAAAGAGCAGTGTTGACCGGGATCAGGTTGAGGATAAAAGCCAGTTATTAGAGAAAACTTTAAATAATTTTGGTGTAGATGCTTCAGTTATTAATGTTACCCATGGCCCAACTATTACCAGATATGAGATCCAGCCTGAGGTTGGAGTTAAAGTTAGTAAGGTCGTTAATTTATCAAACGATATTGCTTTATCTTTAGCTGCCCATGATGTTAGAATTGAAGCTCCGATTCCAGGCAAATCAGCGATTGGGATTGAAGTTCCTCATCAGGGTCCATCGATGGTTAGGTTTAGAGAAATTGTAGAGAGCGATAAATTTAATGGTTCTGATACCAGGCTAAATCTTGGTCTGGGCAGGGCAGTTGATGGTTCAGCAGTTGTTGCTGATCTAGGAAAGATGCCCCATCTGCTGGTTGCTGGAGCAACTGGTTCAGGTAAAAGTGTCTGCATTAATAGTATTATCGCCAGCCTTTTATATCAGAATACTCCTGAAGAATTAAAACTTTTATTGATCGATCCTAAAAAGGTTGAGCTTGTGAATTATAATGGCCTGCCCCATTTATTTAGTCCTGTTGTAACTGACTGCAAAAAGGCTGCTTCAACCCTGCAATTAATTGTTAAGGAGATGGAAGATCGCTATGATCTCTTTGCCGAGACTGGAACCAGAGGGATTGAGTCATATAATAAAAAATCAGATGATCCCCTCCCATACATCGTTGTTATAATTGATGAATTATCTGATCTAATGATGGTAGCAGCAAATGATGTTGAGGATGCTATCTGCAGACTGGCCCAGATGTCCAGAGCAGCAGGGATCCATCTTGTAATAGCAACTCAGAGACCTTCTGTCGATGTCATTACCGGTTTGATCAAGGCAAATATTCCTAGCCGGATCTCCTTTGCTGTCTCTTCAGCTACTGATTCCAGAACTATTCTTGATACTGGAGGAGCAGAGAAACTTCTCGGTAATGGTGATATGTTATTCCACCCAGTTGGGGCCAAAAAACCTTTCAGAGTTCAGGGTGCTTATATCGATAATGAAGAGATAAATAACCTGGTTAATTATTTAAGTAATCAGACTGAACCTGATTTTTATATCGATGAAGATGAATTTGAAGACCTGGAACTGAATTTAGATGATGAAGAGGACGAACTTTTAGAAGATGCAATTAGACTTGTTGTTGAGTATCGGGCTTCAATTTCAATGTTACAGAGAAGGCTTCATATTGGTCATTCTCGAGCTGCAAGATTAATCGATACCATGGAAGAAATGGGGATTGTGGGCCCATATGTTGGCAGCAAACCAAGAGAGGTATTAATTACAGAAGATGAACTGGAAAACTATTTAGATGACTAATTTCTAACTATTAGACCAGTTTACAGGTTAAAGAAGGATTATCTACTTATAATCTCGAATATAATAGAGAGAGGCAAAATTATGGAAACATTATATATGGAATACAAGATAATAAAAAATAGACCTGGACTATTAGGAGACCTTGCTTCTTTATTAGGTTTATTGCAGATTAATATTAAGACAATAGCCAGTATAGAAAATTATTATCGTGGTTTATTACTTGAAATTAAGGAACCTGAAGTTAAGGAAAGACTTTTAAATGCGCTAGGAGCAGTTAAAGAACTTGAACTAACTGGATTAAGGACTCCTCAGTTAGAAGATTTTTTGGCATTAAAACATGGCAAAAAGGTATCATCGAGGTTTAAAGAAGATAGCTATTTATTTTCTCGCCAGGATTTAGAGTTGTTGATAGATTTTTTGAGCTTTTATATTATAGATAATGAAGAGATAATGATTGGAATAAAGGGTAATCCAAGAATTGGAAAAACAGAGACGGCTATTGCAGCTGCTGTTCATTCAAATAAGCACTGGAAATTATTATCTACAACTTTGCTCAGGCAGACAACACTAACTTCTGTTCCTGAAAATATTCTTAATAGTAAGACGGTCTTTATTATCGATGCGATCACAACATTTAGGAGGGCTTCAGCTGATCATGTGAGGTTTATCAGGGATTTTTTAAATAAACCATTACTTAAAATTATTGAACATCCAGAATTTTTGATCAGGGAAACAGATGTCTCTTATAAGGATTTTGACCTTTTAGTTGAGTTGACTGAAGATATTAATGATGATTCAGATGACAGGCTTGATAATTATATGTATTCAATTAGTAGTTTTGAATAAATTGGGAGGGGGTCATACTTTTGGCCGTTGGAAAAACTTTAAAAGAAATTAGAGAAGAAAAAGGTATCACGATTGAAGAAGCAAGCAAAGAGACTAAGATAAGAAAGAAGTATATTTTAGCATTAGAGAATGATGAATTCAGTAAAATACCAGGGCGAGTATATGAAAAGGCTTTCTTAAAAACATATGCTGATTATTTAGGTATAGATAAAGAGAAAATTTTAAATGAATATCAACTCGATCAACAATTAGATGGGGTTGAAGAAGAAAGCATTGGTCGCAAAAGAAGAACTAAAAAGAATAAAAAATCTACATTATTTAACTTTCTCTCCATGATAACCGGGAGAGCTATGATAATTATACTTATAATTCTTTTATTTGGTGGAGTTGTAGGTTATAATTTGCTTATTATGAATGGTAATAATGGCAACAATGGTTTTGCTGAAGTTGATGAACAGGTTGAGGAAGAGGTTATTGATGAAGATGATTCAGTTGATGAGATATATCTGGCAACAGAGGATAATGAGGAAGAAAATGATTCTGAGCCTGATCTAGATAGTGATAATTTATTAGAGACTGGAATTGATCCTACTGATCTAGATGATGATGGTATTCAGCCAGATGATGAAACAATTATTGATTTAGAAGACGAAGTTGATTTAGCCGAAATTTCTGAGCAGGAGGCTGAAGTAGACGAGAATGGAGAAGACGAGAATGGAGAAGCTGATGATTCTGATGAAAATGATTTAGAAGAGGCTCCATCTTATTTTAATGTGATTGCCACTGGCGAAAGCTGGATTAGAGTAGTTGTCGATGGAGAAACTCAGTTTGAAGGAATAATTAACGACGGCGATATTCTTGAATATGAACCTGATTCAGAAGTAGTAATCAGAGTTGGTAATGCAGCCGCCATATCGGTTGAGTATGGAGAAGAAGAAGTAGGTCCTCTTGGTGGTAGTGGGCAGGTTGTTGAAGAAACATTTCAATTATAATTAACCAGGAAAGGGCTGAATTTATGAAAAAAGAATGGAATTTTAATACCAGAACTGTTCATGCTGGCGAGGATCCATGTCCTCAGACAGGCGCTTTAAGGGTGCCAATATATCAGAGCTCTACCTTCGTTTTTGACAGTGCTGAGCAGGGTGGAAGACGATTTGCTGGCGAGGAACCAGGCTACATATATACCAGGCTTGGAAATCCGACTCAGACGGCATTAGAAGAGAAAATGGCTAATTTAGAAGGTACCGATTCTGCAATAGCATTGGGTTCTGGTATGGCAGCAGTATCATCAACAGTTATGGGTTTATTAGAAGCAGGAGACCATATCATAGCTTCAAAGACTTTGTATGGCTGCACATTCTCACTATTTTCAGAATTATTACCTAAATGGAATATTGAAGTTTCCTTTGTTGAGATGTCTGATCTTAATAACATTAAAGCTGCAATCAAAGATAATACAAAAGTTATTTATACTGAAACACCATCAAATCCTACTATGAATTTAGTTGATCTTGCTGAACTGTCAGATATTGCAGGTGAAGATATAATAACAGTTGTAGATAATACCTTTATGTCTCCCTGTCTACAGAAACCTGCAGAATTTGGAATTGATATAATTATTCATAGTGCCACTAAATTTATTGGTGGTCATGGCGATACAATAGCTGGTATAATCTGTGGTCCTGAAGATCTTTTAAATTCATTTAGAGAAACAACTGTTAAAGATTTTGGAGGAATTATAGCTCCCTTTGATACATTTTTGCTATTAAGGGGATTAAAAACATTATCAGTCAGGATGGAAAGAATAACGAAAAACGCAAAGAAAGTCGCTGAATTTTTAAGTAATCATCCAGCAGTTGATACTGTTTATTATCCAGGTTTAAAAGATCATCCTCAATATGAATTAGGAGAAAAACAGATGAAAGGACCTGGAGGAGTTATGGCCTTTGAATTAAAAGGCGGAATTGAAGAGGGTAAAAAGCTATTAAATTCTCTTGATTTATGTATACTTGCAGTTAGTTTAGGCGATGTGGATACTTTAATCCAGCATCCGGCTTCGATGACCCATTATGTAGTCCCGGAAGAAGACAGGCGCTCTGCAGGCATTACAGACGGCCTAATAAGGCTATCAGTTGGAATCGAGGATGTAAATGATATTATTGATGACTTAGAGCAGGGGCTTAATAAAATCAAATAAGATTTATATTTGCTGACAGCTTTAAAACTGTCAGCTTTTAATATTTATAAATAAAAAACTCCAGCTGATTAGCTGAAGTTAAAAATGGTGGAGGGGAAAGGATTTGAACCTTTGAAGGCATCGCCGGCAGATTTACAGTCTGCTCCCTTTAGCCAGACTCGGGCACCCCTCCAGTATTATATTAAAAATGGTACCCTCAAGGGGATTCGAACCCCTGTCGCCAGGATGAAAACCTGGTATCCTAGACCCCTAGACGATGAGGGCACTAAAATGGTCGGGCTGCTGAGATTTGAACTCAGGACCCCCTGTTCCCAAAACAGGTGCGCTACCAAACTGCGCCACAGCCCGTCAACACAATTACTAGTATATCTGAAAAAGACGTTATCGTCAAGGGTTTTTTTAAAGTTTTTTTATTTTTTATTTTCCGTCAATTCTAAATTCTTTTTTTAGTAAAATATACTTGATTTTAACAAATTCATATGATAATATAATCTTGCAGAAATTAAATATTTTTTTAAATGTGGTGAGATAGCTCAGTTGGTAGAGCAGGGGATTGAAAATCCCCGTGTCGGCAGTTCAATTCTGCCTCTCACCACCATTTTTATATAACAAATTGTTATTATATTTTGAAATTTTAAATGATTGGAGGTGATTATATGTCATGGGGTCTATTTTTTCTTATAATTTTTATTCTAACTATTTTTATTCCAATCCTAAAGAATTATAACTTGAACTATAAAAGAACTAAAATGATTAAATCTATTGAAAAAGATGAAGAGACCAGGGTTATAACATTAATTCATAGACAGGAAATCTTAAGTATTATAGGCATACCCTTTACCAGGTATATAAATATTGAAGATTCAGAGGAGATTTTAAGAGCAATCAGGTCCACTGATAAGGACAGACCTATAGATTTAATACTGCATACCCCTGGTGGTTTGGTTCTTGCAGCTGAGCAGATAGCTATGGCAATAAATAGGCATCCATCTAGAGTAAGAGTACTTGTACCCCATTATGCTATGTCAGGTGGTACTTTAATTGCTCTAGCTGCTGATGAAATTATTATCGATGAAAATGCTGTTTTAGGCCCTGTAGATCCGCAGATAGCCGGCTACCCTGCTGAATCTATTCTCCAGGTAATTGAGTCAAAAGAAATGGCTGATATCGACGATGAGACGCTTATCTATGGGGACGTGGCCAGAAAAGCAATAGTTCAATTAGAAAATTTCTTAAAAACAATATTAGATGATAAAATGGACGATGATGAAATTATAAGGTTAATTGAGAATCTATGTCATGGAAAATACACTCATGATTTTCCTCTAGACTCAAAGGTTTTAGAATCACTAAATATTAAGCATAGTATAGGTCTGCCAGATAAGGTTTATACATTAATGGAACTTTATCCTCAACCTGGCAGAAATAGACCATCTGTTTATTATGTTTCTTAAAAGTCTTCCATCTTATCAATAGCATTTTTCTTTTGACGTGCATCAGTGTGGGTATATATCTGGGTTGTAGAAATACTGGCATGACCTAATAAATCCTGTAATACCTTTAAGTCCTTTGTCTGATGATACAGAGATGTTGCAAAGGTATGGCGTAATTTATGGGGGGTGATTTTACTTGCCTGTCTTAAACCGGCACTTTTAGCATATTTCTTAACAAATTTTTGTATAGTTCTTACTGAGATTCTTCGACCCTGATTTGATAAAAATAAAGCTTCCTCATCTTTAGGATCTTTAATATCTATATTATCTCTTAAGGGTAGATAATCTAAAATTGATTCAATAACATCGTTATGCAAAGGGACATACCTTTCTTTATTGCCTTTACCATAAAATTTAATAGATTCATCATCAAAATCAATATCAGGCAAATCTAAATTAACGAGCTCAGAGACTCTTAATCCGCCGTATAGAAATAATTTGACTATAGCTAAATCTCTTAATTTATAACTGCTATCAGATTTTTCTATAGACTTAATATATTTTTTGGCCTCATTCATTTTCAAGTATATAGGTTCAGCTCTCTGTTCAGTCTTACTTGCCTGAATACTGGCAGCTGGGCTACTATCTAGCAATTCATTTCTAACTAAATATTTAAAAAAAGATCTTAATGAATAGAGCTTTCTATTCCTGGTAGCTGCTGAATTTTCCTGAACAATTATTATATTTCCTAAAAATTCTATTACCTGATGTTTCTCTATTTGCTTGACTGGAAAATCTTCTTTGAAATTATATTTATCTTTTAAAAAATCAAGGAATAGGAATAGATCATGGTTGTATTCTTTAATAGTTAATTCTGAATAGCCTCTTTCAACTAATAGGTGATTTTTAAATCTATCAACTGCATCTAAAAAACTTATATTTTTTGACATAATATATACATCTCCTTCGCCTAAGTTAAATTTTACGAAACTTTTATCTTCTTGTTTTATATATTCAAGATAAAAAATTAAATTCCTGTTTTTAAATAAAAAGGAGGAGTTCAACTTGAAAAAGAGATATAAGTATGTAATATTATTTTTTCTTATTTCATTAATTCTTATAGGGGGATTTTCTGTCTATCATTACTGGTATAACCTTAATAATCCTAATGAAGTACCACTTTTAGCAACTCAGGATTGGTCATATCCAACAAAATTAATTGAAAATTTATATTCGAGAGAGTATGAAATTATAATAAATGATGAAAATATTGAAGTTATTTGGATCGATAGAGGGTCAAATAGTGATAATATTAAACTATCCAAATTTAATAGGTCAGGGGATTTAATTGAAGAAGAAACTATTTTTGAGGAAGCAACATTAAGAAATATTAATTATTATCATTTAGATGAACATAATTTTATTTTTTATTTATCAGGTTCAGGAAGGAATATGAAATTAAATAAATTGACTTTTAATGAGGCATTTGAGTTGATATCAGAGGAAACATTAATTGATGAATTATATAATGCAGGAGGCCTAAGTATAGATTATAATAATTCAGATATTTTATTAAGCTGGCATCATAGAATAGATGATATAAGTAGTAGCTATCAGATTGGAGCAATGAAATATAATCTCGATGACGGAGTAATTAATCTCAATTCTGAACTAATAATAGGGGAATATGATTCAAGGCACCCTATTTCAGTTCTAAATAATAATGATTCTTATATTATTTCCAATGATATGGATGAAAGAGGTTATTATGCCGGTTCAAGTTTAAATAATAATAGATATCTAATTACATTCAATACTATAGATGATACAACATTCTCTGTTGATAATTCAATTGAAATAGAAAGAACCCAAATAAGGGATAGAAGAGACAGTCCTAAATATGTAATAGATGATGAAGATATTTATATTTACTGGAATTATTTTGATTCTGGTGATAGGGCAAGAACTATTTACCTCTCTAATATTAATTTAGTTGATTATTCAATAGAAGAATTAAAATATGTCACAGGATTTAATAATTCAGAACCAGGCATTATTAGAAGAGGGGATAAATATTATTTTTCTTATATACAAGAAACTGAACCAGAAAAAGGGATAAAAGTAATTGAGTCAGATGATCCTATTAATCAAAGGATGGATGGTGAAACCTTGTTTCCAGTCCATAAATATATATCGCAACCCAGATTATCTGGAAACCAAAGTGAAGCTTTATTAAGCTGGTTAAGGATTGAAGGCGGACAGAGAACTTTATATTATTCAAGTGATGCTGAAGGATACAATCCGTCAGTTTCTACAATTCTTGGCCTTTCCAGAGAAGAATTTGATCTAAATCTACTAAGTATATTTTTGTATTATTTTTTATTACCGTTTTTGCCGATGGCATTTAATCTGCACTTTTTAGTATTACCCTTTTTAGCTGCATTTGCATTGTATTATTTTATTAAATACTTTAAAAGTGATTTATTATTTAATAAAAGATACTTCACATTCATTTCGTCCCTAATGTTTATAATTATTGGAACATTTATTAGAGGTGATACTGGTTTCTTGTTTTTTCCTGAGACCCCACCGTCAGGATTATTAATTCCGATTTTGATTTCAGCTTTTATATCTGTTATAATTTATTTTAATAATGTAGAAGAATCTTCAGGTTTAGAATTTTATGTAGGGTTTTCAATGATTATAGCTCTATTTTATTGGATAGCTCAGATAAATTTAGTTTTTCAAACATTTAATTATTTCTTGTAAAATTTTTAAATCAGGAGGGATATTGTGAGTGAGTTAAATTTATATTATCTAGAAAACTGTCCGTTTTGTATTAAAGTGTTAGATTATCTAGAGAATAAGAATTTTGATATTGAATTAACTGAAATAAATGAAGTTGATATGGCTAGAGAATTTTTAAAGAAAAATGGCGGGAAAATACAGGTGCCATGTTTATTCATTGATGGAGACCCATTATATGAGTCTGATGATATTATTGAGTGGTTTAAGGATAATTTAGAAAATAAATAATTAAATTTACTTGATATACCAATTAAATTATGTTAATCTAATAATGGATTAAAAATAGATTAAATTTAGGAGGAATGAGTTTAATGATTTATACTGGAAACGTAAAATGGTTTGACACTAAAAAGGGTTTTGGTTTTATTGAACGTGAAGGCGAAGAAGAAGACGTTTTTGTTCATTTTTCAGCTATTGAGGAAGATGGATTTAAGAATCTTGAAGATGGTCAGGAAGTAGAATTTGAAATTGTTGAAACTGACCGAGGTCCTCAGGCTGAAAATGTAGTTAAAATATAATCATCTAAATAACTATTAAATTCTGTTAAAGATTTAGTCCCCCGATTACCTCGGGGGATTTTATTTTATATGTAAATATATTGCTGATTAAACTAAAATATGCTATGATTAATATTGCAGGAGTGTGATAATATTATGAAATCTATAAACTATTTTGCTGACCTAGACTTAGTTAATAAGCAATTACAGGAAGGGGCATTTTTAACTGTAAGATCTAAAGACCGGCTTAATACTATGACCATTGGCTGGGGAATGATCGGTTATATCTGGAATAAGCCTATTTTTCAAGTCTTAGTCAGGCCTTCTAGATATACATATAATTTGCTGAGAGAAGTTGATAATTTTACTGTTTCAGTACCTTATGAGTATGATATGAATAAAGAACTTGCTTATTGTGGCAGTAAATCTGGAAGAGATGTTAATAAGTTTTCTGAATTAAATTTAAAAACTATCGAGTCTCCAGATGTTAACTCGCCATTTATAAAAAGAGCTACTTATCATTATTCATGCAAGATTTCATATAAGGATAAGATAATCAAAGATAAACTTAATCAGGGTATCTTAAATAATTTTTATCCTGATGGAGATTTTCATTATCAATATTATGGCGAGATTGTCTCTGCATATAAAAATTAGATTTAGGAGGAATTATTATGAATTTTAAAGAATTAGTAAAAGGTAATCGTTCATATCGTCGTTATGATGAAGAATATGATTTAAAAAGAGAGGATCTAGAATATTTAATTGATTTAGCAAGAATGACAGCATCTGCTGCTAATCGTCAGCCATTAAAATATTTTTTATCTAATGAAAAAGAAACTAACAATAAAATTTTTGAGACATTAAGCTGGGCTGGTTATATTAAAGACTGGGATGAACCTAAAAAAGGTGAGAGACCTTCAGGATATATTGTAATTCTTGGAGATAAAACTATTTCAAAAAATTATTTCTGTGATCCAGGAATAGCAGCACAAACTATTTTATTAGGGTCCAGAGAAAAAGGATTAGGTGGATGTATTTTTGCTGCAATTAATAAAGAAAAATTAAGGGAAAATCTGAATTTGCCTAATAAATATGAAATATTATATGTAATATCCCTTGGTAAGCCAGTCAAAAAAGTCGTTTTAGAAGAAATGGATGATAATGATAATATAAAATACTGGAGAGATGAAGATAAAGTTCATCATGTTCCAAAAAGGAACTTAAATAAAATAATTATCAACTAAATTATATTAGGATGGCTTATAGCCATCCTATATTTATTATAATAATTTAATATAGGGGTAAATTACATGTTTAAAAAACAAAATCAAATTTTACATTATATTGGTGCTTTAATTTTTATCATATCTGCTATTTTAATTTTACCTTTACTTATTTCTATTTTAAATAATGAAAGCTTTGAAATTTCAGTTATATATCTTATAACAACATTGATTTTTTCTGTGATTGGGATTTTATTATATAGATTAAATAAAGTTAAGCGGGAAATAAACATCGCTACTGGTATGCTTTTATGCAGTTTAGGCTGGATTATTGGTTCTTTTATTGTATCAATACCATTTTATTTAATTTTTAAAATACCATATATTGATGCTTATTTTGAGGCTATGAGTGGTTTTACAACAACAGGAATAACTATGTTAACCGGTATCAGTAATTATCCTGCTTCTATATTATTTTTGAGAGCAGTTATCCAGTGGCTTGGTGGTTTAGGAATTTTAACCTTCTTCCTATTGGTGACTTTTAGATTAGGAAGTGGAGTCTGGCATCTATTTACAGCAGAATCCCATAAAGCTTTAAATTCCAGACCAGTTCCAAATATATTCAAAACAATTAAGATTTTATGGTCAATATATATAGTTCTAACAATTTTATTGGTTATAATTCTTTTGATTTTAGGATTAAGCTTTTATGATGCTCTTACTCATGCTTTTACAACATTATCGACTGGTGGATATTCAAATTATGATACAAGTATAGATTATTTTAGAACTGCAGGATACGGAAATTATATTCTAATTGAGTATGCCTTTATAGTATTTATGTTTTTTGGTGGCGTAAACTTTTTAATATTCTATAAGATAAAAAATCTGGAATTCAATGATGTTTTAAATGATAGAGAGCTAAAATTATATTTTAAAATAATTGTTTTTACAACTTTTTTAATTTTATTATCTGTAATATTTACTAATTCAATTAGCTTTGATTTTAAAATGATTGAAGAAAATTTTAGAAAAGTTTTATTTCAGGTTGTTGCTATCTTAACTACAACAGGTTATGGAACTAAAGATATAGCTGCACCTTATTTTACGGCTTTTGCACGACAATTATTTTTATTTTTAATGTTAGTTGGAGGTTCAGTAGGTTCAACCGGTGGAGGAATAAAAGTATATAGGGCTTTAGTTTTAAAGGAATTATTTACCAGAGAAATAAAAACATTAGGATATCCAAGAAAAGCAGTAAAACCAATAGTAATAAATAACTCTATTATAGAAAAATCAGAAATATATAGAATAGCCGGTATTTTCTTTGCCTGGTTAGTGTTTATATTAATAGGTGGTTTGATAACAGCTTTATTTTCAAACCATACAGCTTTAGAATCTATTTCCGGAATGTTTTCTGCAGTTAATAATATAGGACCTTCATATATCTCTGTTTCTGAAATGACTGAATTAAATCCAATTATTAAAATTACTTATATAATAGGAATGTTAGCAGGAAGACTCGAATTAATACCAGTTATTGCATTATTTAATAAAGATATCTGGAATAAATAAATTTTTAATAAGAGGTGTCTAAAATATATATTTTAATAGCAGGTGGAGGAATTGTTGGAAGAAGCCTTGTAAAAAAATTAGTAGATAAGCATGATATTGTTGTTATTGATTTAGAAAAAGAGGTATGTGAAAGAATATATAGTCAATATGGAGCAGTCAGTGTTCATGGTAATGCAACTAAAATTAATGTATTAAAAGATGCAGGTATAGAAAAATGTGATGTTGCAGTAGCTGTTATGAGAGATGATGTTGATAATTTAGCCTTTACAATATTAGCTAAAAACTTTGGTGTAGATAAAATACTCGTAAGAATGAGAGATCCAGAATATGAAAATGCATATAGATTGGCTGGAGCTACAAATATTGGGGCAGTAATGAACCTTTTGGCTGAGAGGTTTGTTGTTGATATTGAAGAGCCAAGAATTAGAAAAGTCGCATCATTAGGAGATGGAAAAGCTGAAGTTTCAATTATCACTATACCAGAAGATGCAAGATCTGATGGTCAATCTATTGCAGACATTGTAAATAATAGTGAATTTCCAGATGATTGTGTAATAGCTGGAATTTATGATACTGAAAATGATCAGCTAATTATTCCCAGGGGAAACAGGAAAATTCATGCCGATAATCAGGTATTTTTAGTTGCAACAAAAGAAAACATGATAAAAGCAGCAGACTTTTTAATGGGTGCTTTATAATCACACTACAACACTTTAATGCATTCAATTGAAGCTTTTTGTGAGAAAAGTTATAATATTAAATGGATAAACTATAATTTGGAGGGGATAAAGTGAAAAAATTAGTAGAAACAGTACCAAATTTTAGTGAAGGTAGAGATCAGGAAAAGATTGATGCAATTGTCAAGCCATTTAAAGAAATTGAAGATGTCAAATTGCTGGATGCTTCAGCGGATAAAGATCATAATCGATTAGTTGTAACTGCAATCGGTACACCAGAAGCTGTGGAAAAAGCAATTTATGATTCAACAAAAATTGCAATCGCTGAAATTGATATGGAAAAGCATGAGGGTGAACATCCAAGAATGGGCGCAGTTGATGTAATTCCATTTACACCAGTTAAGAATATTGAAATGGAAGAGGCCAAAGAATTAGCTGATAGAGTCGCGAAAAAATTATCAGATGATTTTAATTTACCAATTTTTATGTATGAAGAGTCAGCAAGCAATGAAAAGAGAAGAAACCTTGCTAAAATTAGAAAAGGCCAATATGAGGGTATGAAAGAAAAAATAAAAGAACCAGAGTGGCAGCCTGATTATGGTCCAGCAGAAATTCATTCATCTGCAGGAGTTACTGCTGTTGGTGCCAGGATGCCATTAGTTGCATTTAATATTAATTTAGATACTAATAATAAAGAAATAGCAGATAAAATAGCCAGAAAAATTAGACATTCTGGTGGAGGTTTAAGATACTGTAAAGCAATTGGAATTGATTTAAAAGATAAAGGTATTGCTCAGGTATCAATGAATATGACTAATTATAAAGGAACATCTTTATATCAAGTAATGGAAATGGTAAAATTTGAAGCCGAAAGATTTGGCGCAAATATAATTGGCAGTGAGTTAATTGGTTTATTACCTTCTGAAGCATTATTTGATGTTGCTGAATATTATCTAAAGTTAGATGACTTTGATTTAAATCAGGTAATAGAAAACAGATTATTGGAAGACCTCTAATGAATAATAATCTTATGATTGTTTACAATATTGGTGAGCTTATAACTTCAACAGATCCATGGCTTATAAAAGATGCAGCTATAGTAATTAATGAAAAAACTGGATTAATTAAAGAGATAGGTAAGAATAAAATTATAAAAGAAAAATATAACCTCACTAATAATAACTCAATTGATGCTAAAGGTGCATCAGTCTTGCCTGGATTTATAGACTCCCATACCCACTTTGTATTTGGAGGATACAGGGCAGATGAATACTTATGGAGATTAGAGGGCCAGTCTTATTCTGAAATAATGGAAAAAGGTGGCGGCATTGTAAATACTGTTGATGCAACCAGGCAAACTAGTTTTGATGAACTTCTAAACGCAGGTAAAAAGAGACTGGACAACTATTTACAGCAGGGTGTAACAACAATCGAAGGAAAGAGTGGATATGGCTTAAATATCGAAACAGAAATAAAACAATTAGATGTTATGAGATCTTTAAACTGCAAACATCCTATAGATGTAGTTCAGACCTTTATGGGAGCCCACTCTGTTAGCAGAGAATTCAATGACAATAAAGAGGGCTTTGTCAATTATGTAATTGAAGAGATGCTTCCAATTGTTGCAAAAAGAGAAGATGTATCATTTTGTGATGTTTTCTGTGATAAGGGTGTATTTACTACCGAAGAGACTAAAATGATTTTACAGGAAGCCAAATCATTAGGATTAAAGCCAAAATTACATGTTGATGAGATTGCTTATGTTGGTGGTGCAGAATTAGCAGCTGAGCTTAATGCAGTTTCAGCAGAGCATTTATTAAAAGTGTCTGATGAAGGAATTACTCGAATGGCTGAAAATAATGTAATCCCTGTAATTTTGCCAATTACGGCATTTAGCCTTCAAGAAAAATATGCACCTGCAAGAAAAATGCTTGATAATGGGTTAAATGTTGCAGTTTCTACTGATTTTAATCCTGGAAGTTCACATTCTTATTCAATTCCATTATTATTATCTTTATCTGCTATTAAACTTAATATGAACTTAAAAGAAATAGTTAAAGCTGTAACCATTAATGCTGCTAAAGCTTTAGATAGAGATAAATTAATCGGTAGCTTAGAGCCTGGTAAGTATGCTGATTTAATTATATTAGATGCTCCATCATACGAGCATTTGATTTATAATATTGGAGGCAATATTGTAGATACAGTGATTAAGAAAGGCTCTATAGCTCATAAAAAAGATAAATTATATTATGAAAAGAATAATATCATAAAGGGTGATAAATAATGGCATTTGCAAATTTATCTTTAAAAGAATTTTCGGAAGAAGTTGCTTCTAACAAACCAACTCCAGGTGGAGGTAGCGTAGCTGCATTATCTGCAGCATTAAGTTCATCCCTATTAAAAATGGTAATAGTTTTAACCAAAGACAATAATGAGCTGGATTCCTTTAAATCTGATCTTAATAAAGATATTCAAGACGCTTTTCATTTAATGGATAAAGACAGTGATAGCTTCAATGAAGTAATGAAAGCTTTTAAGATGTCAAAAGAAACAGAATTAGAAAAGCAAAAAAGAAAAGAAGCTATCCAGGCTGGTCTCAAAAAAGCAAGTTTAACTCCGCTGGATACAATGAAATTAGCATATAAATTAATAGAGATTTCCATTAAAGTCGCAAGGCATGGCAATAAAAATGCAGTTACAGATGCAGGCGTTGCAGGTTATATGGCTTTTTCCGCACTCCAGGGCGGTTATTATAACGTAATTATCAATACTGCATCCATAAATGATGAAGATTTCGTTAATACTACAGAAAAAGAAGCAAATGAAATGCTGGAGAGATCGAAATCTTTATTAGAAGAATTAAACGATATAGTTATTAATACTGTATCATAAGAGTATTATTTTAAAGAAAAATCAAATTAAATAAAGCGATTTTATATAAACCTTCGCAAAATACTTATTTTGCGAAGGTTTATATTTTTAATTAAAAAATCATGAAATAGAGAATTATTCTATAGGTATTTTTATTTGCTGTCCTGGCCTTATATCACTATTATTCATATTGTTTATTTCTTTTATTTCATAAATAACTTCTCTTAGATCAGTTTTTGTACCATAATATCTTCTAGCTAAATTCCAGAGAGTATCTCCGTTTTGTACAATAACCCTTTCTATTTCTATATTTGATTGAGTCATAGAGCCATTATTAAAATTGCCATTTAATATTTTACCTCCAGATAGTATTGATGGGCTAAAATAAAAAATAGTCATAGATAATGTAATAAGTAAAGCTAAGATCAATAATAGGTTATTACTGAAGCTTTTCATTATAAATCCCCCTTTAGCTCGAACTTTAGTTCAGTACTTATGTTCAATTATACCAGAACATAAGTTCAACTTCAACCCCTTTTCTATTAATTTGTGAACTATTGTTTGTTAAATTTAATATTATATGATATAATATTACTATCAATCATTATTATTTGGAGGGATAATATGAACGATTTAAGTGATAGACAAAAACAAATTTTAGAACATATTATAGATGAATATAATACTAAAGGTTATCCACCTTCTGTAAGAGAAATTGGAAAAGCAGTTGGATTAAAATCTCCAGCATCAGTTCATAACCATCTTAAAACTTTAGAAAAATTAAATTATATAAAAAGAGATCCTGATAAACCTAGAGCAATTGAAATTTTAAAAGGTAATAAAGAAAAAATTAAAACTGAAGAAATAGTTAATATACCTATATTAGGAAAAGTAACCGCTGGTGTCCCGGTATTATCTGAAGAAAATGTAGAAGATTATTTTCCACTTCCGATTAATTATTTTAAATCAGGAAATAGTGATGTTTTCATGTTGAAGGTAGATGGACAGAGCATGATAAATGCAGGAATTCATGATGAAGATTATGTAATTGCAAAAGAAACCAGGCAAGCAAAAAATGGAGACATTGTAATAGCTTTATTAGAGGATGAAACCACAGTTAAAAGATATATTAAAAAATCAGACCATATTGAATTATTACCAGAAAATGATGATTTTGATACAATCAAGACTACCAATGTTACAATATTAGGCAAAGTAATTGGTCTCTTTAGGTCTATTAATTAAATATATTATTAGATAATATAAAAAAATTAAAGGTTGTCCCAAGCATCGGGACAACCTTCTCTTTATCAAAATATAAAATCTGATAATAAACTGCCTGTCTTTCTTAATTCATTAATGGCTCTAAGTTTATGACCTTGTTCATAATAATTTACCCCTAATAATAAACGGGTATATTGATTATTTTCTATATCCAATGACTTATTTAAACTATCATGAGCTTCTTCAAATCTTTCTGATTCTATTAGTGCTGCTGATTTATAATTTAAAGGCCAGATATTATCAGAATCAATTTCAATTATTTTATCAAAATAATCTATAGCATTGTCATACTCATCAAAAATCACATAATAAAATGCATGGTAATTCAAATATAAAAGCTTATCTTCTTTCTGATTAATATTATTTACTTCCTGATTAAACATTTCATCAAACTCATCTCTAGAAAAATCATCTTGAAATTGATCCAGGATATCCATAGTTTCATTAATCATGCCTAAATTAGCCATAGAAACAGTTTTATAATAATTATTTGCTAATGAATCAGGATTCTCATTATATTTAACCTCAGCTTGTTCATAATGCTGCTCCCAATAGCTATCAGTTGCTAAAGAGGTTCCTGAAAAAATTATTATTGCACAAATTATAAAACTTATAAGTAATCTTTTATAATTTATCAAAAGTAAATCATCCTTTAAATATATTGCTATTTTTTAATCTTTCTAAAGCCTCTTCTATTCTACTTTCATTTACCGTTAAAGCAATTCTAACATATTTATTGCCTTCATCACCATAACCAATACCTGGAGTAAAAAAGACACCAGTCTCTTCAAAGACTTTCTTAGAAAACTCTTCTCCAGTTGAATAACTATCTGGAATTTCAGCCCAGATATAGAAAGTAGCTGTGTTCTTATTAATATTCCAGCCTAATTCATTTAATCCATCTACAATTTTATTTCTTCTGTTTTTGTATATATCACATGTACTTTCTATTGCTGATCCATTACCATTTAAAGCAGTTATAGCAGATTTCTGGATAGCTTCAAATATACCAGAATCAATATTAGTTTTAATTCTACCAAGTGCATCTATAATCTTTTCGTTACCAACTGCCCAACCAACTCTCCAGCCAGTCATATTAAAGCTTTTTGATAGAGAGCCAAATTCAATTCCAACATCTCTTGCACCTTCAACTTCTAAAAAACTTAATGGTTTATTATCTTCATAATAAATCTCTGAATATGCAGAGTCATGAGCAATTATAAAATCATATTTTTTAGCATAAGATATCATTTCTTTAAAAAAGTCCTCATTTGCAGTAGCTGCAGTAGGATTATTCGGATAGTTTAAGAATAATAGCTTAGCTTTTTTTAATATTTCTTCATCAACAGAATCGAGATCTACTAAAAAATTATTTTCTTTCTTTAAAGGTAATTTTTCAACCTTGCCTCCTGCTAATAATGAAGCAGTATTATATACAGGATAGCCTGGATCAGGTACTAAGGCATAATCATCTTGATTAATATAACAAAAAGGCAAATGAGCAATCCCCTCTTTCGAACCAATTAAAGAGATAACTTCAGTGTCTGGATCTAAATCAACTGAAAATCTTTCATTATACCAATTAGTTACTGCATCCCTATATTCATATAAACCTTCATAAGATGGATAACTATGTGTTGATGGGTCCTGGACAGCTTCGATCATACTATCTACAATATAATTCGGGGTTGGTTGATCAGGATCACCAATACCAAAACTAATTACATCAACTCCATTTTCTTTAGCTTTATTAATCATTTTATCAATTTCAGCAAATAAATATGGTGGCAAATTCTTAACTCTTTTAGCTTCTTCCATTAATAACACCTCTTAAGATTATTTGTTGTTAATCACTATTATACATTAATTATACCATTAAAAACAAGTCTAGATTCTCCTTTAATATAAACACCATCATCATTCCACTCAACCTGTAAATTACCTCCAGGTAATTCAACTAAGGCTTTTCTATCAACTAAATTATTTAACGAAGCAGCCACAACTGTAGCAGCTGCGCCAGTACCACAGGCTAGAGTTGCGCCAGCTCCACGTTCCCAGACATTTAACTTAATTTTATTATTATTTATTTTAGTTGCAAATTCAACATTTGTTTTTTCTGGAAAGAGTGGATTCTTTTCAATTTTAGAACCGATATCTTTCCAGTTTAACTCATCAATATCTTCATTAAAAAAGATAACAGCATGAGGATTTCCCATTGATACCATGTTAAACTTATACTCTCTACCATCTATTAAAAGTTTTTGATTTAAAATATATGAATCTTTTTTTATTTCTGGTAAATCTATTGCTAAATTTTCATTTTTCAATTCTGGTTTTCCTAAATTCACACTAATAATTGCTGATTTCTGATCTTTATTATACTCCATTATCTCTGGAATAATTTTACCAGCTTTCGTTTTTAAACTCAATTTCATTTTCTCAGTCAAATTATATTCCTTAATATAATGGGCAATACACCTAATCCCATTACCACACATCTCAGCTTCAGACCCATCAGAATTATGAATTATAATCTCAAAATCATAATCTGGATCATCTATAGAAAGAATCTCTAAAATTCCATCTGCCCCTACACCAAATCTCCTATTACATATATTTTTAATCTTATCTTTATCATCAAATTCTAGATTATTCTCTCTGTTATCAACAACTATAAAGTCATTACCTAAACCATGCATTTTAGTAAACTTAAATTCCATTTTGATTCATTCCTTTCAAAATACTCAAATTTATTACACGCAGTTTTAATAATATATGCTAGTAATTCTGTATTATTCCAATGATCAGGATTTAACCAGATATTCTTTGAATTTCTCCTTAAAAAAGTGAGTTGTCTTTTTGCCAGATGGCGAGAGCCCTGTTTTATATTCTTTATTGCAGTTTCTTTATCAGCTTCTCCATCTAAAAATTCTTTAATTTCCTTATAACCCAGGGCCTGACCTGCAGTTCGCCCTGGATTAAAATTATTAAATAAATACTCAACTTCTTCAATGAGTCCATTTGAAATCATTTCATCAACTCTACTATTTATTTTATTATATAACTTTTGTCTATCTCTTTTTATTGCAAATTGCAAATAATTATATCGACTTTTTTTTCTGTTTTGCCTGAATTCAAAATATGTCCTGGTTCTTCCAGTCATATGATAGATTTCAATAGCTCTAGTCACCCTTCTTGTGTCATTAGGGTGAATCCTTTTAGCATATTCCGGGTCGATCATTTTCAAGTAATTATGCAATCTGTTTTTATCAATAGATTTAAGTTCTTCTTTATACTTTCTCCGAAAATCATTATCTGGTAAATAAGGTAACATAAAACCCTCAACAACAGCCTTTATATACATGGTTGTACCACCAACTATTATTGGGAGTTTTCCTCTTTTAAATATTTCATTTATTTTCTGATCAGCTAACTTTTTATATCTAGCAACAGAAAACTCTTCATCTGGCTCACAGATATCAATTAAATGGTGGGGTATTTCTTTCTGGATATCTTTAGAAACCTTATCAGTCCCAATATCCATATATTTATAAATTTGCATTGAATCTGCAGAAATTATTTCAGCATTTAAAAGTCTTGCTAATTTAACAGAAAGTCCAGTTTTCCCGCTTGCAGTTGGCCCAGTTATTATCAATAGGTCTGGTCTTTTAATCATATCTTTCCACCTTCTGCTTTAACTCATCAATCGATAAATTTATTATAATTGGCCTATAATGGGGGCAATAAAAGGGATTAGAGGTATCAAATAAATCATCAACTATTTTTTCCATTTCAGAGTTGGAGAGATATTTCCCTTCTTTAACAGCTTTCCTGCAGGAATTATACATTAATAACTCATCAACTAGTTCATTATTTTTAGCAACTTTAGCAGTTTCTAATAGATGATTAATTAAATCACTAATACTCTCTTCAGGATTCTTATCTTTAATAAAATCTGGAACTGAAGTAACAGCATATTTAGATGGACCAAACTCATCAATTTCAAACCCGAGACCATTAAGTTCATCTTTAATTTCAATAAGTATTTCTTTTTCTTGAGCATTCAAATTTAACTGAATTGGTGTTAATAGCATTCTGCTGTTATTTGATTTGGAATTAATTTTTGCTTTCAAGTTATCATAAATAATTCTTTCATGGGCATTATGTTGGTCAATTAATAAAACTCCCTGATTAGTTTCAGCAATGATGAATAATCTATGCAATTGACCTAAAATATTTCTAATCTCTAGATCCTCATTATCTTCATTACTATCTTGATCAACTTCATCCAAACTATCTGGATAATCCCTATTATTAACGTTCTTGCTGTAAGATAAATCAGCTTGTACAGTCCTGGACTCATCTTCATCAATATTTTCATTTTCTTTTATTATATCACCAGTAAGGTTAAGCCTGGATGGCAGGTATTCAACTTCTCTCTTTAAATTTTTATCCTTATTATTTGGTTTAGATTTAGCTTGATTGCGATTTTTCTTAAAACTATTTGAGCTTTTTTGTTTATTAAAGCTACTATCACTTGTCTTTTCTTTATTTTTTATAAGAATATTTTTAACATTACTCTTAATAGTTTTCTTAATATCCTTTCCTCTACTAAACTTAACTTCCCTTTTAGTTGGATGGACATTAACATCTACTAAAATTGGATTTAAATCTATATTAAGAAATATTAAAGGATATTTCTTAATTCCAAAAAGTTCTTTATAGGCTTCTTCAACAGACAGACGTAAAAACTTATTATAAACTGGCCTTCCATTTACAAAATAGTATTGATGCTGTCTTGACGATCTCATAATATCTGGTTCAACAACAAAGCCAGAAACTTCAATAAAGTTATCTTTAAATTCAACAGAAATTAATTTATCAAAAACATTTTCACCATAAATACTATATATTACATCCTTTAAACTCTTACTACCAGGAGTTGTAATGGTTCTATTGCCATTATGGTCAAGAGTAAATTTAACATCAGGCCTGGCCAGAGCAGCAGCAGTAATTATTCTACTGATATGAGCAGCTTCTGTAGAGGTTTTTTTCAGATACTTATATCTGGCAGGCGTATTAAAAAAGAGGTCCTTAACAGTTATTTCGAGACCTTTATTATAGCCGATTGTTTCTTTTTCAATTATTTCGCCACCATTTAACACCAGTTTGACGCCTTCTTTTTCCTCTTTATGACAGCTCTTAGCAATAACTTTAGCAACTGCAGCTATACTTGCAAGAGCTTCACCTCTAAAACCAAGAGTTCTTAATGAATATAAATCATTGACATCCTCAATTTTACTGGTTGCATATCGGGAAAAAGCCAGCTCTATCTGATTACTTCTAATGCCTTTACCATTATCAATGACCTGTATAAGATCTTTACCACCATTTTCAATGACAATCTCTATTTTATCAGCGCTGGCATCTAATGAATTTTCTATCAGCTCTTTAACGACAGAAGCTGGCCGCTCTACAACTTCTCCAGCTGAAATTTGATTTGCAATCTGCTCAGATAATTTTTTAATTTTAGCCATAAACTCTATTCATCTCCTGTAAGATCCTGTTTGAATTCATACAACTTCTCCAGAGCTTTAATAGGAGTTAGATTATTAATATCTAATTCTCTAATTTCATTGATTATTTTTTCTTCATTTTCTGGATAACCAAATAATTCTAGCTGTTCATCGTCAAGTCTATTAAAATCTCTTCCATCAATTTCTCCATTATTATTTTCAAGTTTATTTAAAACAAGATAAGCCTGATCAATTATTTCTTCTGGAAGACCGGCAATTTTAGCAACTTCAATCCCATAGCTATCATCAGCAGAACCAGGTTCTATTTTGTGTAAAAACTTAACCTCATTATTTTCTTCAGTAACTACAACATTTAAGTTTTTAATACCATCATTTTTATTTGCCAGAACTGTTAACTCATGATAATGAGTTGCAAATAATGTTCTAGCACCAATTCTATCAGGGTTATTTATATAATTACTTATAGCCCAGGCCAGACTCAAGCCATCATAAGTGCTGGTTCCTCTGCCAACCTCATCTAAAATTACTAAACTTCTGGCAGATGCATTATTAATAATATTACTAACTTCATTCATTTCAACCATAAATGTACTCTGACCAGTTGAAAGGTCATCACTGGCCCCAACCCTTGTAAATATACGATCAACCAGTCCAATCCTGGCAGCTCCTGCAGGAACAAATGATCCAATCTGTGCCATTAAAACAATCAGAGCTACCTGACGAAGATAAGTAGATTTACCAGACATATTTGGCCCTGTAATTATCATAAATCTATTATTTTTTCTATCAAGCCGACTATGATTAGGAACAAAATCTACATCATCCATAATCTCAACGACAGGATGTCTGCCTTCAGTAATTGTGATTATATCACCATCATCAACCTCAGGACAGATATAATTGTTTTCAGCAGCAACCTCTGCAAGTGAGATTAATACATCCAGGGTTGCCAGTTGTTTAGCAGTGATCTTAATCCTTTCTAAAACCTTATTGGCTTCTTCTCTAAGTCTGGTAAATATTTTATATTCTAATTCATGAATCTGGTCTTCAGCCCCTAAAACCTGGGCTTCCTTTTCTTTTAGTTCAGGAATTATATAGCGTTCACTATTGCTTAATGTCTGCTTTCTTTCATAATCATCTGGTACAGTATCCAGATTAGCCTTAGTAACCTCTATATAATAACCAAAAACTTTATTAAAACCTACTTTTAAAGAACCAATTCCCGTTCTTTTCCGTTCTTTAGGCTGCAAATTGGCAATCCAATCTCTGGCCTCCTGAGATTCTTCCCTTAAATTATCTAATTCCTCATTAAAGCCAGATTTAATTAAACCACCTTCTTTTGGAGAAACAGGGGGTTCCTCTACTAATGCATCGTTTAATATCTCAAGCAGCTCTGGAATCTCATCCAACTTATTTTTAATCTCAATTAAATAGACAGACTGAAAATCATCAAGTTTATTTTTCAATTCAGGGATTAGATTTAATGAACTTCTTAAACAGTCCATATCCCTGGGATTTATAGAACCATAGCTTATTTTGCTCAAAATTCTTTCTAAATCATATATTCCCTTTAAACTATCCTGAAGCTTTTTTCTTTTAACAAAACTATCCAGCAACTCTTTAACTGCATTTTGTCTTTTTTCAATCTTTTCAATTTCTAGAAGAGGTTGATTAATCCATTTTCTTAATAGTCTAGCTCCCATGCTATTAATAGTATGGTCCAGTACAGAAAGTAGAGAACCATCAAATCTACTATCGATAATTGTTTGATTCAATTCTAAATTTCGCCTGGTAGAACTATCAATAACCATATATTCTTCAATAAAATACCTGCTTATACTTGAAATATGATCCAAACTTTTTTTCTGAGTATGATTAATATATTTTAAGATCAAAGCAGCAGATTTAACTGCAGAATCCATATTTTGCAGATTAATCTCCTCTAAATCATTAATACTGAAATGCTCTAAAAGGATATTTTCAAAATCATTTTCTAATTTATCTGATTGATTCTTGATTTCCTCTTCAATATAACTAATATGATAATCGTTATTTTTAATTAATCTTTCCCATTGGTTATCAGGATTGAAACCCTTAGTAATAACAATTTCACTGGGATTTAAGCGATTTAGTTCATCATAAACCTCATCAATGTTTTTTGTCTCAGTTACATTATAATCACCAGTAGATACATCTATATAGGATAAACCATAATTATTATTAATTTCAGCCAGGGCTACTAAATAATTATTTTTTCTTTCAGTCAGGATTTCATCCTCGATTACAGTTCCTGGGGTTATAACCCTAACGACATCTCTTTCAACAAGGCCACTGCTCTCATCTGCATCTTCAATCTGTTCACAAATGGCAACTTTATAATCTGCATTAATTAATTTTGCAATATATGGAGCAGCTGAGTGGGCAGGTACTCCAGCCATTGGCGTTTTTTCCCCACCGCCTTTATTCCTGGAAGTTAATGCAATATCCAGTATCTGAACTACCTCTTCAGCATCATCTCCAAACATTTCATAAAAATCACCTAATCTAAAAAATAAAATAGAATCAGGATATTTATTTTTCAATGAAAAATATTGTTGCATCATTGGTGTAACCTTAGCCATTATTTAACCTCCAAAAATCGAGCATTTCCCTAATTATTTACAATATCGCCATAAAGGGTCCAGCTTCCAGCTTCATTTATCTTAGCAGTAATAATATTACCAATTAACTTTTTTGTTTTAGCTGGAATTATTACAAGCTTATTACCATCAGACCTTGCAGAAAAATAATCTGGATCTTTTTTGCTTTCACCTTCAACTAAAACATCTATCTCTTTTCCGATTAATTCCTGATTTACCTCATAACTTATCTGATTCTGTTTATCCATTAAAGCCTGCAGTCTTCTGTGTTTTTCTTCAGAACTAATCTGATCAGCTTTTTTGGCTGCAGGAGTGCCTTCTCTTGGTGAATATGCAAAAGTATAAGCCATATCAAAACGAACTTTTTCAACTAAAGAAAGAGTCTTTTCAAAATCAGATTCAGTCTCACCAGGAAAGCCAACAATAAAATCTGTAGTAATTACAGCATCAGGAATATTGTCTCTGATTTTATTAATTAAACCAAGATAATGTTCTCTGTCATATTTTCTGTTCATAGCTTTTAAAATCCTGGAACTCCCAGACTGAACTGGAAGATGAAAATGTTTAGATATATTATCATTCCTGGCAACAGTTTTAATAAGTTTATCAGATAGATCTTTAGGATGAGATGTCATATATTTAATTTTTTCTAAACCATTAATTTTAGCTAATTCGCTTAATAAATCAGGAAAATCATAATCGTCATCAAGATCAAGTCCATATGAATTTACATTCTGGCCAAGCAGAGTTATATCAATAACTCCATCTGCAACGAGTTTTTTAACCTCATCAACAATATCCTCAAGTGGCCGACTTCTCTCAGATCCCCGGACATGTGGAACAATACAGTAACTACAATAATTATCACAGCCCTGAATAATAGTAACCCAGGCCTGGAATTTATTTCTCCTTTTGCTTGGTAAATCAGGGATTAAGCCTTTATCTTCTTCCCAGACATCAATCACCCGCTCCTCACCATGTTTTACCTGATTTATAAGTGAAGGTAACTTGTGAATATTATGAGTTCCAAAAATTATATCCACCTGTGGATATTTCTGATACAATTCGTCAACAGGCCCTTTCTGCTGCATCATACAGCCGCCTACAGCAATAATCATTTCAGGATTATCTTCTTTCAACTGTTTTAAAGACCCGACTTTTCCAAAAACTTTCAGCTCAGCATTTTTACGAATTAAACAGGTATTAAAAACTATTATATCAGCCCCAGCATGGTCATCAGTTTCTTGATATCCCATGCTTTCTAACATGCCAGCAATTTTTTCAGAATCATGTTCATTCATCTGGCATCCATAAGTTATTATATGATAATTCATCATTATATTTAATAAATCCTCCTAATTATTCTTCTTTTAAATCCTCAAGTTCATCATTATGCCCCATAATAATCAGAGTATCGCCTTCAAGAACTTTATCCTGGCCACCAGGAGCTAAATTCAAATTCTTTCCCCTTCTAATGGCCATTACGTTGGCATTATATTCTCTTCTAAAATTAATTTCCTGTAAAGTTTTGCCAACCATCTGACCAGGAGCAATAACCTCAATAATACTATACCCTGGAGCAAAATCTATATAATCAAGCATATTTGGGCTGATTAGCTGTCGGGCAACCCTCTCACCCATATCTCTTTCCGGGAAAACAACCTTATCAGCTCCGACTCTGCTTAAAATTTTGCCATGCATTTGATCCTGGGCTTTAGCAACCACCTCTGGCACACCCATCTCCTTTAAAATTAAAGTAGCCAGGATATTGGCATGAAGGTTATCTCCTATGCTGACAACAGCAGTATCAAAATTATTGACACCTAAAGCACTTAAAGCTGCTTCATCAGTAGCATCAGCCTCCACTGCATGGGTCACATGTTCAACTAATGCATCAACACATTCTTCGCATTGATCAATGGCCAGCACATCATGACCGTTATCTGCTAAAGTCCTGGCAACACTGGAACCAAAACGGCCCAGACCTATCACAACAAACTGTTTCATTATAAATCCTCCTTAACCAACCATAATTTTTTCCTGTGGATATCTATACTTTCCATGTCTGACTTTCTGCCCTAGGGCTAGGGCAAGTGTCAGTGGCCCGACCCTGCCTAAAAACATGGTAATAATTATTAAAACTCTACCAATCGACGAGAGCTCACTGGTTATACCAGTTGAAAGACCAACAGTACCAAAGGCAGAGACAACCTCAAATAATATTTCTAAAAACTGTCCATCTTCAGTAATTGTCAAAATAAAAGTCATCAGCAAAACAATCCCTAAAGCCAGCAAAATAATAGTTAATGCCTTAAAGACTATCTCATAATCAACCCGTCTTTCATAAAACTCTATATCCTTTTTATTTCTTATCTTATTAAATGCCGTAACAATAATTAAGCCAAAGGTTGTTGTCTTTATCCCGCCACCGGTAGAACCAGGTGAAGCACCAATAAACATTGCAATTACAATAAAGAAAAGAGTAGTACTTCTTAATGCACCAGTTGGGATAGTATTAAAACCGGCTGTCCTTGGCGTAATTGATAAAAAGAAAGAAGATATTATCTTTTCACCAATGCTGGCATCTGCAATCGTATTAATATTACCGGTCTCTAAAATAAAGATTATAACAAAACTTACAACAGTCAGTAAACTAGTAACAGTCAAGACCAGCTTGGTCTGCAGACTGAATTTTTTCTTGCCTTCCCAGCCTAAAAGTTCAACAATAACAGCAAAGCCCAGTCCACCCAGTACAATTAAAGCAATCACTGTTAAATTAATTATCGGATCACCGAAATATCCTTCAAGACTGGTGCCAAATAAGTCAAAACCGGCATTATTAAAGGCAGAAACAGCATGAAATACAGAAAAATATAGTGATCTAATAATAGAGTAATCATATCTTAATCTAATAAATAATAATACAGCCCCAATCCCCTGAATAGTCAGAGTTAAAGCGATTACATACTGAATCAATCTCAATAAACCGGAGATTTTAAACTGATTAAGATCCTCCTGGATTAATATTCTTTCCTTTAAGGAGATCTTCTTACCTAAAATCAAGGCAATCAAAGTTGACATAGTCATAATCCCCAGCCCGCCAATTTGAATCAAAACCATAATTACAACCTGACCAAATACAGTAAAGGCAGTGCTTGTATTAACAACAATCAGGCCAGTAACACAGGTAGCAGATGTTGCAGTAAATAATGCTGTTAAAAAACCAATACTTCCTGGATCAGTTGAAGCCTGGGGCAAAGTTAATAAAAATGTCCCAATAGAAATAACAATAAAATATCCAAGCACCAGAAATTGGGCCGGAGATAAATTTGTTGGTGAAAAATCAGCCTTATTCAGCATAATTATGTATCCCTTCCCTGCCATCATATTTATCTAAATATCACCTTTTATTATACTATACAAACTATCATATATCAATTTATCTAACTTGACTTAGTTATAATATTATAGTATTATTAATATTGTAAATCAAATATGTTTTTAATGGTGAGATATAGAGAGAGCCATTGTTAGTTAGGGGAAGCTATGCCTTCTTTTAACTAACTGGCTCTCTTTTTGTATTTAAATAATATTATAAAATTATAATTAAATCAGGAGAGGAGCAGAAAATATGAATGATAAAAAGTATGATATTCTAATAGTCGGAGGTGGAGTCGTCGGTACAGCAATCGCAAGAGAGCTGTCAAAATACAACCTGTCAATTGCCCTTTTTGAAAAGGAAACTGATGTAGCTTCTGGAACCTCTAAAGCCAACTCTGGCATAATTCATGCAGGTTATAATGCCTCAAAAGATACTTTAAAGGGTAGATTAAATATAGAATCAAATCCTATGTTCGATCAAATAGTCTCTGATTTAAAGGTTCCATTTAAACGGATAGGTTCTCTGGTTGTTGGCCACAGTCAGGAAGATAAAGAAAAATTAATCCTGGAAAAAGAAAAAAGCCTGGCTCAAGCAGATATTGATTTAAGAGTTATTGAAAAGCAGGAATTAAGAGAAAAAGAGCCTGATCTGGCTGAAGATGCAATTGTTGCTCTCTATGCTCCAAATGCAGGAATAATCTCTCCTTATAAATTAACAATTGCCCAGGCAGAAAACGCAGCCAATAATGGTGTTGAAATCCATTTGCAAACCGAAGTTAAACAGGTTTTACATGAGAATAACTATATTACAGGAATAAAGACCAATAAAGGTGAATTTTATGGCTCTGTCGTTATAAATGCAGCTGGACTTTATGCTGATAAAATAGCTGCAACAGTTGGAGAAAATTATGAGATAGTCCCAAGAAAAGGTGAATATAATTTATTCGATAAAAAATATGGTTCCCTGGTTAATCATGTCATCTTCCCAATGCCATCAGAGAAATCCAAGGGAATACTTATAACACCAACTGTAGATGGCAATTTATTATTAGGACCTAACTCATATGTTGTCGATGATAAAGACGACCTTGAAGTAACCGAGCAGGGTTTAAATGAGATCTGGTCTGGAGGCAAAAAACTATATCCCTCATTACCAGGTGGCGGTGTTATCTCATCATTTGCTGGTCTTAGAGCAACTATTCCAGCAGATCCATATAATGATGATTTTAAAATTGAAGCTTTAGATAAACCAGTCGGTTTTATTGATGTAGCAGGGATACAGTCTCCTGGCCTCTCTTCTGCTCCAGGAATTGCAAAAATGGTAGAAAGACTAATCAAGGATATCTCTACTGAAATTAAAGCACCAATTTCCTTAAAAGAAAAACCAACTTATAACCCTGAATTAGATAAATTGCCCCGGCTTGATGATTATAAAGATCACCGTGAAGATTGGCATCAGGTTTATCAAGAGGATAATAATTATGGTGAGATAGTTTGTCGCTGTGAACACGTAACTAAAGGAGAAATAATTGCAGAATTAAAAAAATCACTTGCCCCTCCAACACTTGATGCTCTTAAAAGAAGAACCAGAGCTAGCGGTGGACGCTGTCAGGGCGGTTTCTGTGGGCCAAGGATTGCAGAAATAATTGCCGAAGAATTCAATATATCACCATTAGAAGTAACCAAAAATGGCCCTGGATCAGAAATCTTAATGGAAAGAGTAAAGGATATAAAAGCCGATCGGGACATCACATATAGGAGGCAAAAGGATGAAAACTAAAAGAGAATTAGTTGTTGTTGGAGGTGGGCCAGCCGGTCTTGCTGCTGCCCTTGAAGCCCATAAAAAAGGTGTTAAAGATATCCTTTTAATTGAAAGGGATGAATATCTCGGTGGAATCTTACAGCAGTGCATTCATAATGGGTTTGGTTTGGATTATTTTAATGAAGAGCTTACCGGTCCAGAATATGCTGAAAGATTTATCGATGAACTTAAAGATAAAAACATAGATGTTCAGTTAAAAACAATGGTTATAGATATCAATGAAGAAAAATTAATAACTGCCTTGAGTTCAAAAGATGGTATAGAGTTTATTGAAGCAGAATCAATTATCCTGGCAATGGGTTGCAGAGAGAGAACTAGAGAAGCTATTAGAATTCCAGGTACCCGCCCTGCCGGTGTCATGACTGCCGGAGCGGCACAGAGATATATTAATATCGAGGGCTATCTTCCTGGCAGAGAAATAGTTATCCTTGGTTCAGGAGATATTGGTTTAATAATGGCCAGAAGACTTGCTCTAGAAGGGGCCGATGTCAAAGGAGTATTTGAAATTATGCCCTATTCATCTGGCCTTGTCAGAAATAAAGTACAGTGTTTGGATGATTTCGGTATACCTCTGTATCTTCAGCAGACAGTTGCCAAAATTTATGGGCAAAAAAGAGTCGAAGCCGTAGATATCGTTGAAGTTGATGACAATCTAAATCAAATTACTGAAACTAAAAAGACAATTCAATGCGATACCCTTCTTCTATCAGTCGGTTTAATCCCTGAAAATGAATTAAGTCAGCAGGCCAATATTTCCCTTGATGATATTACTGGAGGCCCGATTGTAGATCAGACACGAGAAACTGATATACCTGGAGTATTTGCCTGTGGCAATGTTCTTCAGGTTCATGACCTTGTAGATAATGTAAGTGAAGAGTCTGAAATTGCAGGGAAAGCTGCTGCTGAATATCTTTTAAATGATCAAGAAAAAGAAATTGAGCAAGCACTTGAGGTTTCAGCTGGAGAAAATATAACCTATGTAGTTCCTCATACATTAAATCTGAATTCCAAGACAGATCCCATAATCGAGTTATTTTTTAGAGTTAAGGACCCGGCAGAAGATTGTAAGATTTCGATAAAGGATAATAAAGAAGAACTGGCCAGTTATACCAGGCCAATCGTTGAGCCTGGAGAGATTGAATCAGTTAAATTGCCGGTAAAATTAATTAATAAAGACTCAAATGAAATAATAGTCGAATTAATAACAGGGGGTGAGTAGCATGGATCAAAGAACGATTGTCTGTTTAAGTTGCCCTAAAGGCTGTCGGGTTACAGTTAAGGCCAACGGAGATGATATTAAAGATATTAGTGGCCATGAATGCCCCCAGGGGATAGAATATGCTAAAAATGAATATCTAAATCCGACTAGAATTCTACCAACTACTGTCAGGGTGAAAAATGGACAGATAGCCTTAGTACCAGTCAAAACTGCTGCCCCAATCCCTAAAGGAAAAATTGGAGAAGCAATGCAAAAACTGGCAGAAGTTGAAGTTGAAGCTCCTATAAAACTAGGCCAGGTTATTGTTGAAAATATAGTAGAAACCGGTGTAGATGTAGTGGCAACCCGTTCTATCAAAGCAAAAAATTAATATTATGTAACCTCTAAACTCAAAAGCCAGCATATCAATTATTATGCTGGCTTTATCAATTCTTATTATTATATTTTAGTTATAGCACAATAAAACTCCAGGACTGTTCCGTATTTCCTCCGAGATTGCTCCGGGTCCGCTCCGGCTTTAATCCAGTCCCCCTTATATCTTAATGTAAATCAGACCAGGCCAGAGTTCCTTTAATAGCCTTCTGCCAGCCCTGATATAATTCTTTTCTTTTATCTGAATCTAAATCAGTCTCAAAAACATTTTCAACATTTCTGATGCTTTTAATCTCATCTAAATTACCCCAGAAACCAACAGCAAGACCTGCTAAAAATGCAGAACCTGCAGCAGTTGTTTCAGTATCCACCGGTCTCTGAACCTCAGTAGCTATCATATCAGCCATAAATTGCAGCATAAAGTTATTTGCTGATGCTCCTCCGTCGACTCTTACCTCTTTAAATTCAATTCCAGTATCTTCAACCATGGCCTCTAATAAATCTTTGCTCTGATAGACAATCGATTCTAAAGTAGCTCTTATCAAGTGATTTTTAGTCGTTCCCCTTGAGATACCAAACATAGTACCCCGTGCTTCTGAATGCCAGTGAGGAGCTCCCAGGCCAGTAAAAGCTGGCACCAGATAGACACCATCAGTATCATCAACTTTTTTTGCAAAAAACTCAGAGTCAGCTGCATCTTCAATTAAACTCAATTCATCTCTTAGCCACTGGATTGCCGAACCAGCATTAAAAATACTTCCCTCTAATGCATAGGTAACCTCTCCATCAATCTCCCAGGCTATAGTTGTCAGCAGCCCATTTTCAGAGATATAAGGTTCATTACCTGTATTCATCAATAAAAATGCACCGGTTCCAAGTGTTATCTTTGTCATACCAACTTCAAAACAGTTTTGAGCAAAGGTAGCTGCCTGCTGGTCTCCAGCAATTCCGGCAATTGGAACTTCTTCACCAAAGAAATGGTGAGCAACTGTTTCAGTATAAATCTCACTGCTTGAACAGACTTCAGGCAGTATATTACCTGGAACATCAAGGATATCTAGAAGTTCATCATCCCATTCACCTTCATGAATATTATACATTAAAGTTCTAGAAGCATTGGTTGCATCAGTGACATGTCTTTTTCCACCACTTAACTTCCAGATCAACCAGCTATCGATCGTTCCAAATATAATTTCATCATTTTCAGCCCGTTCCCTTGCCCCGTCAACATTATCCAGAAGCCATTTAACTTTAGTTCCAGAAAAATAGGGGTCCAATACCAGCCCGGTCTTCTTATTAAATAAATCTTCATAGCCTTCATTTCTTAAATCCTGACAGATATCATTAGTTCGCCTGCATTGCCAGACAATAGCATTATGAATTGGTTCAGAAGTTTCTTTATCCCAGAGTACAGTGGTTTCTCGTTGATTTGTAATTCCAATCCCGGTAATTTGAGAAGGTTTAATTCTGGCATCTTTAATAGAACCTGCCATAACCCCCAGGGTTGAGATCCAGATATCAGAAGGATCATGCTCCACCCAGCCTGATTTTGGATAAATCTGTTCAAACTCCTGTTGAGATTTACCAACTATCTCTCCAGCTTTATTATATATCATAGCTCTGGTACTTGTTGTTCCCTGATCTATTGCCATTATAAATTTATCCATTAAGAAACCCTCCTATACCCTTCTTAAAGCAACAATCAACTCAATTTCATCAGCGGCATCCTCAATAATATCAGAAATATCTGTTAATCTGGTCAGAAAATCTCTATATAAAACCTTTAAAGCAAAGGAAAGATCATCTCTTTCTGAGAGCATATTAATAAGTTCAGTTTCAATTACATCAATATCTGATTCTAAATCAGCTATCTTCTCAACATAGGTAAAAGCCTGATGAATATCTTTAAATACATACTCTATTGCTTCTATCAATAAATTATATTGCTCAATAGTCAATTCTAAAATTTTATTAATTTTAGACTTACCTTCATCAGTAACATCCATGGATTTAAGTATAATAAAATCCAGAGTTCCTTCAGCATAATCAGCGGCTTTATCAGTAAATTTTAGTAGATTCATAAAATCCCGTCTGGTATTAGGTACTAGAAACCTTTTTTCAATCAGTAGTTGGACAATCTCTCTTCTTAAATCATCAGCTTCAGTTTCAAGTCTGTGGACATTATGGGCAAACTCTTTAAATTCATCAGTCGTTCCAGATTCCAAATAAATATTTAACGCCTTATCAAACTCTTTTAAACAATCTAAAACTTTTAAAGCATGCTTATTATATAATTCTGCAAGTTCACCGGTTTTATTAACAATTCCATTCATTAATTTCACTCCCTGTCAAATTAAGCTAATGTAGAATAAATACAGTCTTTAACAACCTTAAGATTAAATTTTTCAGTAAGATCATCTATCTCATCACTTCTTGTGCCTGGTTGTAACCAGATATATTCAATATTATTACCAGCTATTTCAGGAATAATCTTTTTGCTAATCTCTGGCCTTACCACTATATCAACAACATCAATAGTTTCATCTATATCGTTTAAGCTACTATAACATTTAATGCCATCGATCTCTTCAAGCCTGGGGTTAATTGGAAATACATTATAATCATTATCACTTAGAGTTTTAACTATTTTATAACCGAATTTATCCTTTTTATCACTGGCCCCAACAACAGCCCAGTTCTTTAACTTAAGACTTTCAGCTTTATAATCCATAATTATACCCCCTAAAATTATTAAATAGAAAAATAACCCTGGCCATAAATATACTGGCACAGAGTTATTATAAAAAACTACTCTTCTTCAACTAATTCCATTGGCTGACCACAGCAGACCAATTCGCCTCCACCGACATCTAAAACCTTAACTTCATTCCCACAGACATTACAGTGAAATACCTGACCTTTTTTTGATACATTCATGATATAGCCCCCTTTAAATTAATTATGTTATGATAATTATATTAAAATAAATAATAACTGTCAATTAAAGTTTTTGTAAATTATTTTCAATATCCTCAATAAGAATCTCAGCATCTTCAAGTCCAGCAGAAATACGGAGTAAATATTTACTTATACCTAATCTATCTAAGATTTTTTTATCATAATCTCTATGAGTCATGAAAAATGGGTACTCAATTAATGATTCAATATCGCCTAAACTAACAGCTAATTTAAAATAATCGAGATTATTAACAAATTCCCTGATTTTATTAACATCTGCATCCAGTTCAAAGCTAAGCATGGCCCCTGGCCCAAGCATCTGTTTTTCCCAGATATTTGCTGATTTCTTTGATTCCAGCCCTGGATAATTAACAGATTTCACTCTCTCATCAGCCTGTAAAAACTCAACAATCTTCATAGCATTGGCCTGGGCAGCTTCCATTCTCAACTTCAAAGTTTTCATACCCCTTAAGATCAACCAGGCATTAAATGGACTCATTACACTGCCTAATTCTGTTAAATAATTAAACTTTAAATCCATAGCATAATCTCTGGAATCAGCAACAACAACTCCACCAACCAGATCACCATGCCCACCTAAATATTTAGTGGCACTATGAATAACTATATTAGCACTCTGATCAATTGGATTTTGCAGATAGGGACTTGCAAACGTATTATCAACAACTAATTTACAGTCATTTTCTTTAGCAATTTCAGCAATTCTTTCTATGTCAATAACCTCTAAAGTTGGGTTAGCTGGAGTTTCCATATATAAAACCTTAGTATTTTTATCTACAACCTGATCAAGCTTTTCAAAATCATTAAAATCAACTAGCTTACCTTCAATATTATAATCCCTTAGCCATTCATTAATCAGTTTATAACTGGAGCCATATAAAATTTGATGAGCAACAATATTATCTCCAGGTTCCAATAAAGACAATAAAGTTGCAGAAATAGCACCCATACCTGAAGCAAAAGCAACTCCCGCAGCCCCATTTTCTATTTCGGCCATTTTATCTTCAAAAATCTTTAAAGTCGGATTATTCCCTCTGGTATAAACATAATCATCAGTCTCAAATTCAAAAGCAGCTTCAGCAGCTTCTAAACTATCAAACGTAAAGGTAGAAGTCATAAATATTGGATTATTCAAAGCATTTTCAGGTTTTTTGTCAGGCTCTCTGGCATGGATTAATTTAGTCGAAAAATTATCTTTTGGTTTAATTAATATCAACCCCTTAATCTATCCACAAACAATACACTTATAGTGTAATAGCCTCCAGTGCTATTATACTACTATTTTTAATAGCTTCATCTACCTTATCCCGATGTGGATTATAACTATCAGCATCAAAGTCAATTGCAATCCCGTCAATTGCAAAAATACCACTGGCTGCAACTCCGTGTAAGGAGGCAATAACAAATAATACACTGGCTTCCATCTCAACAGCAAGGGCTCCGGCTTCACTATAATAATTATTAGGCAAAGCCTCAATTTCAGGATAAAATGCCCCAACAGTTAATATTATCCCACTCTGAATCTGTTTGTCAGCTATATCATTAGCTGCTGAAATTAAATTTCTAGTTAAATCCATATCGGCTACTGCCGGGTACTCCTTTTTAATTAACTGTTCTGTCAGGCCATCTTCTCTAATTGCAGCCTCAGAAATAACAATATCTCCATCTTTTATCTTTAAATCCAAGGAACCGGCAGTACCGACCCTTATAATCTCTTTAGCTCCACCTTTAATAATTTCTTCAAAACAGACTGCAGCTCCAGCAGCTCCAACTCCATGGGAAACAACAGTTATTGCCTGACCATTATATTTACCATTTATTACCTTATACTCTCGGTTATATGCCACTTCTTCGACATCATCAATAAATTTAGATATCTTATCAACACGGCCAGGATCCCCACAGACTATAACTTTATCATTAATTTTATCTGGAGTTGTCTTTAAAATTGGCAACATATTGTCTGACATATTTATCGCCCCCTATTAAAGATTTATGACCTTCTTCTATCTTTTATATCTCTTAGACCAGAAACAAAAGGAGGTTTAACAATACCGTATTCTGTAATAATTCCAGTTATATTTTCAGCAGGTGTTATATCAAAGGCTGGATTATATACTCTTATACCATCAGGAGCAATCACTTCAGAACCGATTTTCTTAACTTCATCTGAAGATCTTTCTTCAATTTCAATAAGATCACCATGATCTAAATTATAATCGACTGTTGATCTTGGAGCAACAACATAAAATGGAACTGAATGAACTCTGGCCAATTCTGATAACATATAGGTTCCTATCTTATTGGCAGTATCGCCATTGGCAGCTATTCGATCAGCACCAACTAAAATCAGATCAATCCTGCCATCTCTAATTAGCGTGGCAGCAACACTGTCAGCTATTAAAGTAGCAGGAATATTCTCTTCAACAAGTTCAAAAGCTGTTAATCTGGCACCCTGTAGCCGGGGCCTGGTTTCATCAGCATAAACATGGATATTTTTATTATTTCTGTGGGCTTCTCTAATAACCCCTAATGCTGTCCCGTAATCAACTGTTGCCAGGGCTCCAGTATTGCAGTGGGTCAAGATATTTGCAGACATAGGCACAATCTTATTACCATGTTTGGCCATAGTCTTATTAATTTCAACATCTTCCCGGGCAATATTATTTGCCTCCTGCTCTAGTAATCTGATTAAAGCCTTTCGATTCTGTCCGCTATTTTTCTTAATAATATTAAACATTCTCTTAGTTGCCCAGCTTAAATTAACAGCAGTAGGACGGGCTTTATTTAAATATTCAATAGCTTCTTTCATCTGATTTAAAAATTCATTCTCACTAAGGTCATCATATTCTAAAGCAGCTAAATAAACACCATATGCACCGGTAGCTCCAATAGCAGGCGCTCCTCTAACTACCATATCAGAGATAGCAAAGGCAACCTCCTGGTAATCTTCAGCTTCAAAAAATTCTATTTTCTCAGGTAGCTTTCTCTGATCCAATAAGATTAAAGTTTCTCCATCCAATCTAATTGTTTCATACTTCATAATTATAACCCCCCTTTAGTTAGATTCCTGAATCACCAAAACCAGTAGATTTTCTCTCACTCTCTGGTAATTTATCAACAGGATTCCATTCAACTTGCTCTATCTGGTGAATTATCAGCTGAGCGATCCTGTCTCCCTTTCTTATTTCAAAATCTTCAAGGCTGTGGTTTATTAAAATAACACCAACTTCACCCCGGTATCCAGAATCAATAACCCCTGGTGAATTTAAGACTGTAACACCATAATCTTTAGCAAGACCACTCCTTGGGTAAACAAAACCACCATAACCCTCTGGAATTGCAATCTTAATACCAGTCTTAATCATCCTGAAATTACCTCCAGTCAGGTTACAGTTTTCAGCAGCCATTAAATCAATCCCGGCATCTTCACCAGGATGCTGATATTCAGGTAAGTCAATCGATTTATCAATCTGCTTAATTTCTACTTTCATTATACCACTCCTAACTATTACCTTGCAAAAACATGGTTTCCAATTCGAACAATAACATCTCTTCTGGCCATCCATGCCTGTTCATTTGAAGTTTCAGGATTATAAAAGTATAGAGATCTATCTGTTGGATCTCTGCCATTAACAGCTTCTTGAGCAGCCTGTCTTGTGGAGGGTGAAGGAGCTAAATCTATCTGACCATCTTCAACAGCGCAGAACTGACCATCCTGCATAATAACACCTTCAATAGTATCAGGAAATTTATCACTGATGACCCGATTTATAATAACTGCACCAACTGCAACCTGCCCTAAATATGGTTCACCCCGGGCTTCACCGTTGATTGCTCTAGCAAGTAATTCTATTTCCTGGTTAGAAATAGATCTGGCCAGTAGCTGTCTTTCAGTTAAGTCTTTGGCAGGAACCTGTAATTGATCTCCAGGCCTAATAGAATGATTTTCTAGATCATTTAAAGCAATAATTACACTTGAAGAAGTATTGTATGTCCTTGCAATTTCATAAAGAGAATCACCACTACTGACATTATATGTAACTAAGTCTTCTTCTGATATATCATCAATATCTGCCTGGGCATTGGCATTAACATTGATTGGATAAGACTTTTCAGTAGCTAGATTTAAATCATCTTCACTGTCTAAAAAGTTCTTATTAAAATCCCTTTCAACAGGTTCATCATCATCAAGGGGTATTTCTAAATCATCACCTGATCTAATCATTCCATTGCCGCTCAGTCCATTCCAGGAGGTTAACCTATCAATACTTATATTATAGCCCATTGAAATTTCATAAAGAGAATCCCCTTCTTGAACTGTATAAATCAACTTAAAGTCGATCGCACTGGTCTCTAATGGAAAAATAGCCCCAAAAATAAAAACTAAAATAAATACAGATATTATAACTTTTAAATTAAATTTTGAAATATTCATATTTATAATGCCACTCCTTATCAACAAGAACAAAAATTAATTCTACTAATACTTATATTTCTTTAAAGAATATTAAAATCCTTCATAGTTATCAAATTAACTTTTAAAATCAGGCCAATTTTTATTTAATTTACAGTTCTTTGGCAATGACTTAATAAACCTGCTGCCATAGCTCTTATCAAGGATTCTTCTATCCAGTAGTATGATTTCCCCTTTATCCTTTTTGGACCTGATTAAACGGCCAAATCCTTGCTTAAACTTGATAATAGCTGCCGGGAGTGACTCTTCCCAGAAAGGATTGCCACCAGATTCTCTAATTTTGTCATTTCTAGCAGCAACTATCGGATCTGTTGGAACCTCAAAGGGCAACTTCATTATAACCAGGCCAGCAAGAGATTCTCCTGGAACATCAATCCCTTCCCAGAAACTACTGGTCCCAAGCAGGATCTGCCGCTTTTTATTCTTCAATCTCCTTAAGATAACATGCCTGGGGAGATCTCCCTGGGCTAAAATATTAATATTTAGTGCCTTTAATGGCCCTCTATAAATTTCTTTAAATTGATTTAGCATTTTATAGGATGTAAATAAAATCAAAGTTCTTCCAGCCTTTTTGTCAATATACTCTATTAAATCATCAGAAATTGTATTTAAAAAATCATCATCATAAACAGAGGGAATATCTTCTGGAAGATAAATCCCTATCTGATTTTTATAGTCAAAAGGTGATTCAACAATAAGCTCACCGGTCTTATTTAAACCTAATTTTTTCTTAAAATAATCAAAACTCTCATTTACAGCAAGGGTAGCTGAAGTCATAATATTTGTGGCAACTTTATCAAAAATAACCTCATTTAAAAATTCATTAACTTCAAGCCTTGCATTCCTCTGAATATAATTATTGCTTCCTCTATTAAAACTTTTTTCTATCCAGAATACATATTCATCTAAATGATCCATATAATTTAAATTAACCTCAAGTGCATCAGCCATCTCGTTTAATCTGCTTAAATATGCGTTAATCTCAATCAAAGGATTTTCTTCAGCTGTTGATTTTATATCAAAATTAGACTCAACTAAATCAAATAGGTTTTCAAATTTATAGGCAGTCTTTTTTAAAAGTGAGATTAATCTATCGCCATAATCTTTCCAGTCTTCTATATTGTCATTATTTTTTAAGGTATTTTCTTTTAACCGTAATTTTCTAGAACTTTCTTTTTTCATAAAAGAGCCTAATTCAAAATTATATTGACGATTTAATTCTTCAATTTTGTTAAGATTAGGGAATAATTCTTGATCAATAATATCAATTATTTGTTGGCGATCATTGGGATGGATATTATATTCATTTTTGCGAATTCTGATCAAAGGTGAATGAGTTGAATTCATTATCCTATTTATTAAATTATTTAATGCTGGCGGATAAAAATCCTGACCACTAATCTTTGTAGCAACTTCTGATAAATTATGGGCTTCATCAATAATTAATTCCTGATAGTCAGGGAGAACACTGTAAGCTTTATTCTTTAAAATCCCATCAGCCAGCAAAAGATGGTGATTAACAACTAAAATATCACTCTGATAAATTGATTTTCTGGCTCTTTGAAAATAACACTTTTTAAGATAAGGGCAGGCTGAGTTTAAACACATATCCGACTCTGAAGCAAATTCAGACCAGAGATTATTATCAATTTTTAAAGTAAGATCACTTTTAGAACCATCAAAGTTCTCTTTATTAGTCTGATCATCAATATACTGAGCCACATTTTTTAATTCAGAGTTATTATCATTTCTCTTTAATATGTTTTTTAGTTTTCGATAACAGATATAATTAGACCTGCCCTTAACAAGAGTGGCCTTAAAATCAAAGGGCATAATTTCTTTTAAAAAGACCAGGTCTTTATTAATTAACTGCTGTTGCAAATTAATTGTATTAGTAGAGATTATAACAGGTACATTATTTTGATGGGACCAGATTAAAGCCGGAATTAGATAGGCAAATGACTTTCCTGTGCCTGTGCCAGCCTCAACCATTAATTTTCCATTATTATTAAAGGTCTCAATTATTTCTTTTAAAACCTCTATCTGCTCTTCTCTTTCCTGATAATTTTCCAGAGAATTAGCAAGCTGTCCTCCAGGTTTAAAATATTTGATTATCTCCTCTTTATCAAGGAGCTCTAATTCATCAATACTATCAGGACTTACAACTATATAACTGTCAGTAACACCATTATTAATAATAATAAAACCAATTCCTTTATTGCCTAATTTAGAGGCAATTCTAATATCTGCCGGGGAAGGTCTCAAATCAGCTGAGGGGTGATTATGAATAACAACATCACCTGGTTTAAGATTACTAATAATTGCCGGAGCCATACTTTCATTACCCCGGCTGACTGCTTTAATAGAAGTCAAAACTTCCTGCTTTCCATCATAGACACCCTGAAAAAATACTTCCTGACCTCTTGCAGCATCAATCTGGTCTCGCATATATTCAATTGTATCTTCAGTAAATAGTTTGTTTTCCATTAAAATCCACCTATTTCCTGAGTTCTTTTAATATATCAACATCAGGATCATGGTCAAGATCATCAAACCACGGAGTTTCTAATATAAATGTTTTATCAGCTAATTTAGGATGATTTATTATCTCAGTAAATCCTTCTTTCCCAATATAACCTTCACCAATATGGGCATGTCTATCTTTATTTGTTCCTAATTCAAATTTAGAATCATTTAAATGCAATACTTTAAGTTTATCTAAACCTGGGCCAGTTTCAATCTTATCAAGCAATTGATCTAAACCCTCTTTAGTAGCGACATCATAACCAGCAGAAAAAGCATGGCAGGTATCAATACAAAAACCAACTCTTTCTGGCTCATTCAACTTAGTTATAATTTCATTGAGTTCATCGATAGTTTTACCGATAGCAGTCCCTGCCCCGGCAACATTCTCTAATAATATTTCAGTATTTCCTTCAGTTTCATCCAGCACCTTATTTAAACCATCAATAATTCTTAAAATTCCTTTTTCTTCGCCAGAGCCAGTATGACTTCCAGGATGAAATACCAGGTATTCAGCACCGATTTTGTCAGATCTTCTATAATCATCAATCAGTCCCTGAATAGATTTTTCCCATAAATTTTTCTTAGGAGATGCTAGATTAATTAAATATATTGAGTGGACAACAACAGGATTAATTTTATTAGATTTTCTAGAACTTTTAAAATCATTTATTAGTTCATCTCCCAGGGCACTATTCTTCCAGCCACGAGGATTATTCACAAATATTTGAACAGAATTACAACCAATTTCTGCTGCTCTTGTAATAGCTTTATCAATTCCACCGGCTATTGATACATGTTTACCAAGTTTCATATAATTGACTCCTCTCAAATAATTAAAAAAACATAAACTAGAAAAAACTAGTTTATGTTTTTCAGTTGTTATTTTATTTTAAGCAATATTACTCTTTATCTTCTTCATCAAGTTCTTCAAGAGCTTGAACCCGTGATAGATTTATTCTATCCTGATTATCTATTTTTATTACCTTAACTGGAACCTCATCACCAACACTGACAATATCTTCAACTTTGTCAACATGATAATCAGCCAGTTCAGAAATATGAATTAATCCTTCTTTACCAGGTAAAATTTCAGCAAAAGCTCCAAAATTCATGATCTTTTTAACTGTACCTGTATAAATTTCACCAACGACTACATCTCTAGTCAGATTCTCAATCATTTTCCTGGCTTCTTCGCCACCTTGTTGATCATTAGACATAACATAGACTGTACCGTCATCTTCAATATCAATTTTTGCACCAGTTTCATCAATTATTTTATTGATCATCTTTCCACCTGGACCAATAACATAACGGATCTTTTCTGGATCAATTTTCATAGTTATTATAGATGGCGCATTTGGTGATAGTTCAGGACGGGGTTCAGCAATAGCTTCAGACATCTTTTCAAGGATATGAAGTCTTCCTTCTTTTGCCTGCTCTAAAGCATTTCTCATAATATCTTTGGAGATACCGGTAACTTTAATATCCATCTGTAAGGCTGTTATTCCATCCTTTGTACCAGCGACTTTAAAGTCCATGTCACCTAAGTGATCTTCAAAACCCTGGATATCAGATAATATTGCCACATCATCATCTTCTTTTATTAATCCCATAGCAATACCGCTTACAGGGGCTGAAATTGGAACACCGCCATCCATTAAAGCCATAATGCTTCCACAGATACTTGCCTGTGAAGAAGAACCATTGGATTCAAGGACTTCTGAAACGAGTCTGATTGTATAAGGGAATTCATCCTGACCAGGTAAAACAGGACCAATTGCTTTTTCTCCTAAATGACCATGACCAATCTCTCTTCTGCCAGGACCTCTCATTGGGCTGGTTTCTCCAACACAGAAAGGAGGGAAGTTATAATGATGCATAAATCTCTTGGTCTCATCATCACCAAGGCCAAAAATAGTCTGTTCATCACTGGATGATCCCAGAGTTAATACACTTAAAGCCTGAGTCTCACCTCTGGTGAATAATCCAGAACCATGAACTCTAGGAATTAAGTCTACTTCAGCTGAAATCGGTCTTACTTCATCTAGACTTCGACCATCCGGTCTTTTACCATTACTCATAACTTCTTCTCTAAAGACTTTTTTAGTTACATTATCTAATTCATCTTTAATTAAACCATCAAATTCTTCAGCCTGTTCTTCATCTAAAGTTTCCATAAATTCATCATAAACTCTATCTTTAACATTGCTGATAGCTTCTTCTCTTTCCTGCTTTAACTTAATAAATACAGCATCTCTCAATTCAGCTTCAGCCATTTCAAATAATTGCTTTTTATATTCCTCTGGTAATTCTGGAGGAGTAAATTCCATCTTTTCTTTACCAATTTCTTCACGCATTTTAATCTGCATTTGAGCCAGCTTTTTAATTTCTTCATGGGCTAAATCAAGAGCATCTAAAAATACATCTTCAGAAACCTCATTAGCAGAAGCTTCAACCATCATAACTGCCTCTTCTGTTCCTGCAACTAATAGATCAAGATCTGACTCTTCAGAAAGATCTTCATCAGGATTAATTTTTAGCTCACCATCAATCAGACCAATTCTGACACCGGCAATCGGACCATCAAATGGTATATCAGAAATCATTAAAGCAGCAGATGCTGCATTCATAGCCACAACAGCAGGGTCATTGTCATCTTCGACAGCGAGTATTGTTGCAACGACCTGAATATCATGTCTAAACCCTTTTGGAAATAAAGGCCTTAAAGGACGATCAATTAATCTAGCATTTAAAGTTGCTTGATCTCTTGGTCTACCCTCTCGTCTGTTTACACTGCCAGGTATTTTACCGATAGCATAGATTCTTTCTTCATAATTAACCATTAGCGGCAAGAAATTCACGCCAGGACGAGGTTCTGACATAGTGGCAGTTACAAGTATTGAAGTATCACCATAAGTCGCCATTATTGAACCATTTGCCTGTTTTGCCATCTTACCAGTTTCAAGCTTTAATTTAGTACCATTAATCTCATGTTCCCAGGATTTTACCATAAATCAACCTCCTATTTAAAAGACAGGGAGCGGTAAATCCGCTCCCTAAATAAATTATTTTCTTATTCCAAGACTGGATATCAATTCACGATATCTTTCAACGTCATTATTTTGAAGATATTTTAACATTCTTTTTCTTCTACCGACCATTTTAAGTAGCCCTCTGCGGCTATGATTATCATTCTTGTGTTCTTTTAGATGTTCAGTTAACTCTTTAATTCTTTCAGTTAATAATGCAATCTGAACTTCAGGAGAACCAGTATCTCCTTCTTCTCTCTGGTATTCCTTGATAACCTCTTCTTTTCTCTCTTTACTTATCATTAATTCCACCTCCTTAATTATTAATACTCCAGTAACCAAGATTTCGCTGGTGGTACGAAAATCCTAGTAACGGAAAACTTCTACCTAAACAATTTTAACATAAAACCTCTTTACTGTAAAGCACATCCTGTTTAATAGCCTCAATTAAATCATTTTTATTATCAAACTTTTTTTCAGGTCTAATATATTTAACAAGGCTAAACTCTAAATCTTCACCATACAGGTTTTTATTCAAATCAATTATAAATACCTCTATTCTATATTCACCAACTGTAAATGTTGGATTATGGCCAAAGTTAGCAACTCCTCTTAACCTATTACCATTATAATTAACATACCCGGCATAAACTCCCTTTGCAGGCAAAACATAATCTGTATTTAATGATAAATTAGCAGTAGGAAACCCTAATTTAGCTCCCCGAGCATCTCCATGGACGACTTTACCGGCCATTGTATAATATCTTCCTAAAAGTCCTTTAACTTCATCCATTTCTCCTCTGGATATTAAATGTCTAATCTTAGTACTGGAAATCTTATCTCCGTGATTATTAATAATACTTAAAGGGGTTACAGAAAAATCAAATTTTTCCCCAAGTTCCTTTAAATCCTCAATATTTCCACTTCCACCTCTACCAAATGAAAAGTCTTCTCCAACGACAATATGACCAATATTTAATGATTTATATAATATATTTTCAACAAATTCCTCAAAATCTTTTTTAGCAAATTTTTTAGTGAACTCCTGGCAGAAATAATAATCAATATTCAGATCAGTTAAAAGCCTGACTTTCTGTTCAGGAGAAGTAATAAAACCTGGAATATGATCAGGTGATAAGACCTGTCTTGGATGAGGTTCAAAGGAAAAAACAGCAGGGCTTAAATTATTCTCCCTGGCTATTTCTTTTGTTTTATTTATTACAGCCTGATGTCCCCGATGTATACCATCAAAACTACCAATGGCAATTGCAGACCTTTGACCATCAAATTCTTTAAATTCATTACTATAGATAACTTTCATTCCTTAATTGACCTCCAGACCAAATTCAAACATTTTCTTCTATATTAAATACCTTATCAGGTTTTAGAACATACCTACCATCTTCAAAATCAACCTGACATATAGAAATAAATAAATCATCATCATATAAAATTATATCATCGTCTTTATTAAATTCATATCCATTCAAATTTAATAAATCTTCTTTATATAAAAAGGCTCCATTAGTCGCTCTGATAAAAGCATCAGATTTAATTTTTAATTTAGGGAAATCTAAATACTCTGTTAAAGGAATAAATATTTTTTCTCTATTATTTTCAGTTAAATTTCTCTCTAGTTCTTCTGGATATAAAGCATTTTTTATATCAAAAGGTCCAGATCTGGTTCTTAATAAGAATATCATCACAGCTTCTGTATCAAGCTTTTTACCAATATCTCTTACTAAAGATCTAATATATGTCCCCTTTGAGCAGGTAACCTTAAATCTAATATTAGGAAGATTAATTTCAAGTATCTCAAGATCAAAAATTTCTACATCCCTTGACTCTCTTTCAATTTCTTTTCCTTCACGGGCCAGCTGATATAAACGTTTTCCTTTATAATTAATAGCAGAAAACATTGGTGGTACCTGTTCTATCTTTCCCTGAAAACTTTTAAAAACATCCATGATTATTGCAGGCTTTAATTCTTTCCAGGATTCATCCCTGTCAGTGATCTTACCCTCTAAATCAAGGGTATTTGTTGAAATACCAAGCTTCATATCACATATATAAGTCTTTTTACCCTCTGGTAAAAACTGAATAATTCTGGTTGCCTTTCCAGCACATAAAGGTAAAACACCGGCTGCTAATGGATCAAGGGTCCCGGTATGACCAATCTTTCTCATATCTAAAACCCTTCTAAGCCAGCCAACCATACCAAAGGACGATATCCCAGGAGGTTTTAATAAATTTAAAATTCCGTTGTATTCTGAAATTTTAAATCACCTCCTGAGATCCTGATTTATTTCAATTGCCTTATTTATAACCTTTTCAATGGCCGTTTTTAAGTCCATGTTTATACCGCAACCAGCTGCATTTGGATGGCCTCCACCGCCAAATTCTGCTGCCAGTTCATTGACTGGATAGTAATCATTGGACCTCAGGCTAACTTTAATCCGATCATCTTCTTCATTGAACAAAATCCCAACTTCAATATTATCAATATCTCTGGCAAAATTAACAATACCCTCTTTATCCTCATAATCAGCATCTAGTTCCTCATAATCTTTCTTTTCTAAATATAGATAGGCAATTTTTTCATCTTCTAATATATTCAAATTGTTTAATGCCCTACCAATTAATTTTAAGGTTTTAGGATTTTCTCGGCCATACAGATCTCTATTAATCTCATAAATATTAACACCCTTTGCCATCATCTGATCAATTAATTGAAGTACAGATCTATCAGTATTACTATAGCGAAGAAAACCTGTATCAGATAAAACTGCTACAGCAATATAATATGCAATATCTTTATTAATCTTCCACTTCATATAGTCTGCAATTTCATAAATTATCTGACCTGTTGCAGCCGAGTCTGGAGAAATATAATTAAGATCACCGAAATGCTTATTATCTATATGATGATCAATATTTAAAACTTTATTATTATTTAATAAATCTTTAGCCGGTCCTAATCTCTTTGAATCACTAGAGTCAAGAGCTATAATTGCATTATTGTCATTGATCTTAGTTGACTCATCAATAATAAAATAATCTAAACCAAGATTATTATTTATAAAAGCATATTTATCGTTTAAAGGTTTGTATAACCCAATCTTAACCTCTTTATCTAAATCTTTAAGTAATAATCCAAGACTAAAAATCGAACCAAGACAGTCACCATCAGGATCCTCATGACCGATTAGTAAAAAGCTATCCCAGGCAGCTATAAAGTTAGCAACCTGGGAAATGTTATTGCTTTTTTTAGTTGTCTTCTTCATCGGATTTAGCCTCTTTTTCTTCTTTTCTAACTTCTTTAATTAAATTAGATATATGGATTCCATGTTCAATGGAATCATCATATTTAAAGACCAATTCTGGTGTATGATAAACAGTTATTCTCTCACCAACTAATTTTCTTATAAAACCTGTAGCTTTCTTAAGTCCATCCAGGGTATCATCTCGTTCAGACTGATCACCTATTATGCTAAAAAAGATTTTTGCATGTCTTAGGTCACCACTTAACTCAACATCAGTAATCGAGACAAAACCAATTCTTGGATCCTTAACTTCCTTTAAAATAATATCACTTATTTCTTCTTTTAGGAGTTCTGATAATCTCCTCTGTCTATTTCTTGACATAATATCCACCTCTATCTAATAAGGGAGATTTTATAGAGTACGCTCTATCTCTTTATAGTCATAAAACTCTATGATATCTCCCTCTTTGATATCATTATAATTGGCGATTCCAACGCCACATTCATATCCTTCTTTTACTTCTCTAACATCATTTTCAAAACGTTTTAGAGAAGAAATCTCTCCTTCATGAATAACAACGCTATCCCGGAGCAGTCTTGCCTGATAATTTCTATTTACTTCCCCGTCTGTCACATAGACTCCAGCAATAATTCCTACATCTGGAACAGAGAAAGTAGCTCTGACTTCAGCATGTCCTTTAACAACCTCTTTAATTTCAGGATCTAATAAACCTGACATAGCATTTTTAATATCCTCTAATGCTTTATATATAACTCTATACATTCTAATATCTACATTTTCTTTTTCAGCAAATTTCTGTGCCTTAACACCAGGCCTTACATTAAAACCTATAATTATTGCATTAGAAGCACTTGCAAGGTTAACATCAGTTTCATTAATTGCACCGACACCAGTATGAATTACATTAACTCCAACTTCATCAGTACTTAATCTTAGCAGAGATTCCCTTAATGCTTCAATTGAGCCCTGAACATCAGCTTTAATGATCAGGTTAAGTTCTTGAAGTTCCCCTTCTTGTATCTGATCATAGAAGTCCTCTAATGTTACTTTACTCTCAGTCTGAATTCTAGCCTGATGCTCTTTTTCCTGTCTTTCTTCAGAAATTTCTCTGGCCCTTTTTTCATCCTCAAGAACCTGAACAAAATCTCCAGCTTTAGGAACATCATTAAAACCTAAAACTTCAACTGGCATAGCTGGTCCAGCAACATCAATTCTATTTCCGTGCTCATCTACTAAGGCTTTAACTCGGCCACATACTGAACCTGCAAGAATAGGATCTCCAACTTTTAATGAACCATTCTTAACAAGTACTGTAGCCACCGCACCTCTACCTTTATCCAGTTCAGCCTCAATTATTACACCTTCAGCAGGTCTGTTTGGATTAGCTTTAATATCTTCCATTTCTGCAACAAGTAAAACCATTTCCATTAATTCATCTATATTTTCACCCTTTAATGCAGAAATTTCAACACAGATTGTCTTTCCTCCCCATTCTTCAGGGACAAGTCCATGTTCAGTAAGTTCCTGTTTTACTCTATCTGGTTGTGCATTAGGCTTATCTATCTTATTAACTGCAACAATTAATGGTATATCAGCTGCTTTAGCATGATTAATTGCCTCTACAGTCTGTGGCATTATTCCATCATCAGCAGCAACAACCAGTATTGCTATATCAGTTAACTGGGCACCTCTAGCTCTCATAGCTGTAAAGGCTTCATGACCTGGGGTATCAATAAATGTTATCTTTTGATCACCTGATATTGCCTGATAAGCACCTATATGCTGGGTAATTCCACCGGCTTCAGATTCGGTAACCCTTGTCTTTCTTATCATATCAAGCAATGTAGTTTTGCCATGATCAACATGCCCCATAACAGTTACAATTGGAGAACGCAACCTGTAATCAGCCGGGTCTTCCTCAAAGTCAACCTTGACTTTGCTTCCATCACAGGTGAAATCTTCCTCCTCCTCAGGAGCAGCAATTTTAGCAGGTAAATCTAACTCATCAATCAATAATTCCAGGGTCTCTTCATCCAGGGAATAATTAATATTACCCATAATTCCTAGACCCATTAAATCTTTTAAAAGTGTGTTAGCCTGCATGCCAACTTCTTCAGCAAAATCCTTTACTTTTATTGGAGGAATAATAGCAACCCTATCATCCTCTTTATCCTCTTCAATCTCTTTATCTATTTCATCAACTTTTTCATCTGCTTTTTCTTTTTCAGATCCTGTCTCCTCCTCATCATCTGTCTCGGATTCAGAATACATCCCTCTAACAAGGTCAGCAGTATCATCCTCAACTGTACTCATATGGCTTGTTACTTCAACATCTAATTCCTGTAATATATCAACAAGCTCTTTACTTTCCATATTTAATTCTTTTGCTAAACTATAAACTCTAATTTTTCCCATCTATCAAGCACCTCCATAAGTATCTATCTTACTTAACCATGATTTATCTCCTCCAGCAGTTTATTATAAATAGAATCGCTGATTTCTATTTTTAAGGCATTACTCAACTCATCATTTTCAACTGCTGCATCCAAACAGGTAATCTGCGGGCAAATATAAACATCCCGGCCACTCATAATTCCACCAGGGTCAACATTAATTTCCCCTTTGTTATTAACAATTCTCATTAACTCTACTTCACTGCGGTGATCACCGCAACCGGCACATTTTTTAATAGACCTTCCTCGCAACTTTTACCCCTCCTGTGAGTTTTTTTCTGATTCTTGATCTTCACTTATATCTTCATTTTCATTATCAACTTCATTAATCTCTTCCTCATTAAGAGTTCCAGAATCCTCATCATCAATCTTTTCAATATCTTCATCACTTGCATTATATTCAGATTCTTTAACAATATCAACTTTCCAGCCTGTAAGTTTAGCTGCAAGCCTGGCATTCTGTCCCTCTTTTCCAATAGCAAGTGATAATTGAAAATCAGGAACAACAACCTGAGCTATTGCTTCTTTCTCATTTAAAATAACTTCACTGACCTCAGCTGGATTTAATGCATTTGCAATAAATACTTTCGGATCAGGATCCCATTTTACAATATCAATCTTTTCTCCATCAAGCTGATCAACCACAGCCTGTACCCTGCTTCCCCTTGGACCAACACAGGCACCAACAGGGTCAACATCATTATTTTCAGAATAAACTGCAACCTTTGACCTGTAGCCAGCCTCTCTGGCAACTTCCTTGATTTCTACAGTTCCATCATATATCTCAGGGATCTCAATTTCAAATAGTCTCATCAATAGACCTGGATGAGTTCTGGATACCAGGATTCTAGGCCCTTTATTTGTAGAGCTTACCTCTACTATAAATAGCTTAATCCTATCTCCGACTTCATAGTTTTCACTATCAATCTGTTCTGATGGAGGTAATAAAGCCTCAGTTTTACCCATATCTATCATAATATAATCTTTATGAAATCTTTGAATAGTTCCAGTTATAAATTCACCCTCTTTTTGTTTATAATGGTCATAAATTACATCTCTCTCAGCTTCTCTAATTCTCTGCATTACAACCTGTTTTGCTGTCTGAGCTGCAATCCTTCCAAAATTATCTGGTGTTATTTCTATTTCAGCAACATCACCTATTTCTAATTTTGGATCAATATTTTGTGCATGCTCTAAAGAAATTTCTGAATTATCATCTTCAACTTCCTCAACAACTTTTTTCCTGGCAATAACTCTAACTTCACCAGAATCCTGATCAATTTTTACTTCAGCATTTTCTTTAGAACCAAAATCTTTCTTATAAGCTGATTCTAAAGCAGTTTCTAAAGCCTCTAGTAATACATCTTTAGATATATCTTTTTCACTGGCAATATCATCTAAAGCATGTAAAAATTCAATATTCATCTTATTCCTCCTATCATCCTTTAAAATTCAACAGAAAGTCTTGCATTAGCAATACTTTTGAAAGGTATTTCAACTTTACTATCAGTATCATTTAAAATAATATTAACTGTATCATCTACTAGACCCTCTAATGTTCCTGTGAATTCTTTTTTTCCATTTAAAGGAGCATATGTTTTTATATATACTTTTCTTCCTTTAAAGCGGTTATAATCCTCTTCATCCCGTAAAGGTCTTTCAACTCCTGGAGAAGAAACCTCCAGAATATAACTATCATCAATAAAATCTTCTTCATCCAACTTATCAGATAAAGCTCGACTAATTCTTGTACAGTCTTCAATAGAGAGATTGCCTTCTCTGTCCTCAATATAAACTCTTAATATCCAATTTGAACCCTCTTTAAGATATTCCACTGAGACAATTTCAAGGTCATCATTTATAATAATTTCCTTAACTAATTCCTCAGTTCTGGTTGTAATTTTCATCTAGATACCTCCAAAATTTTATTATCTATAAATAAAGAGTGGGTTTGCGCCCACTCCCAACATTACGTATAAAATAGCATATTCCTTAATAATTTTAACACAGGAATCGTCATTATGCAAGCAGGTCACATTGATCAGAAATAATTCTAATCAAAAAATAAAGAAAGCTGATCTCTTTCCGGTAAACCTTCTAAAGCACCAAGATCTTTCATTATCTCCAATACGTTACTAGAGAGTGAAGTTCTATTACTTAAATCTTCAATTGAACTGAAATCACCATTTTCCCTTGCGGCAACTAAACTTTCAGCAGCTGAGGTTCCCAGGCCACTGACACTGATTAAAGGTGGTAATAATTGATTACCCTTTAATTGGAAATCCGATATTTTAGATTCATATAAATCAACTGGCAAAAACTCAATATCTCTCTCCATAGCTTCAATTACTATTTCCAGAACAGTTATAAGGTTCTTCTCCTTGGCTGTTGCATCATTACCTTTTTCTTTTAATTCATTAATCATATTTAAAATATAATCATATCCCTGACTCACTATTTCAGTATCAAAATCATCGGCTTTTATAGAGAAATATGTCGTATAAAATTCTGCAGGGTAATTTACTTTAAAGAAAGCTATTCTAAAAGCCATCATTACATAAGCAGCTGCATGAGCCTTAGGAAACATATATTTTATTCTTCTACAGGATTCAATATACCAGTCTGGAACACCGGCAGCTACCATTTTCTCATATTCTTTATCAGTTAGACCTTTTCCCTTTCTAACATGTTCCATTATTGTAAAGCTATCAGCAGGGTCCATTCCCTTTTGAATCAAATAATTCATAATATCATCTCTAACAGAAATAACATCCTTTAATTCAGCTTTACCCTTTTTAATAAAATCACGGGCATTATTTAACCAGACATCTGTTCCATGGGATAGTCCACTAATTCTTATTAACTCTGCAAAAGTTGAAGGCCTGGTTTCAGTTAACATCTGTCTGACAAATGAAGTTCCAAATTCTGGAATACCAAGTGTGCCAAGTTCCAGGTCTAAAGCATTATCATTTAAATTTAAAGCATCCACACCGGAAAAAAGACTCATAGTTTCAGGATCATCCAGAGAAATATTTAATGGATCTACTCCAGTTAGATCCTGTAACATCCTGATTGATGTAGGGTCATCATGTCCCAATAAATCCAGCTTTAATATTCTACCACTTATGGCATGGTAATCAAAATGAGTTGTTCTAACATCTGTATCTTTATCATTAGCAGGTCTTTGAATTGGTGTAAAGTCATGAATATCCATTTCCTTGGGGACAACCATCAGACCTCCAGGATGTTGACCTGTCGTTCTTTTAACACCTGTACAACCTTTAACCAGCCTATTAATTTCAGTATTTCTTTTTGATAGATCACGGTCCTGTAAATAACCCTTTACAAATCCATAGGCTGTTCTATCAGCAATAGTAGATATAGTTCCAGCCCGATAAACATAATCTCTGCCAAATAATCTTTCAGTCTCAAGATGAATTTCTGACTGATATTCTCCGGAAAAGTTAAGGTCTATATCAGGCACCTTATTACCATCAAAACCCATAAAGACTTCAAAGGGAGTATCAAAACCATCTTTAATCAACTCTGAATTACAACTTTCACATTCTTTATCTTCCAGATCAACTCCAACTCCAACCTCACCTTTTAAGAAAAATTTATTTTCCTGACACTCAGGGCACCTATAGTGTGGAGGAAGAGGATTAACCTCAGTAATATCACATAAATATGCAACTAATGAAGACCCAACAGAACCTCTTGAGCCCACAAGAAAGCCATCTTCAAGAGATTTCTTAACTAATTTATGTGAAATTAAATAAATAACAGAAAATCCATTGCTAATAATTGATTCTAATTCCTTTTCAATTCTATCAGTTACTAATTCAGGCAAATTTTCACCATATAATTTTTTAGCCTTATTATATGTCATCTCTCTGATTTCTTCATCAGCATTTTCTATTTCAGGCGTAAATAAACCAGATGGCATAGGCTTTAGTTTTTCAATAGACTCATTAATTTTCCTGGGATTCTCAATAACAACCTCTCTAGCAATATCTTCTCCTAAATAAGAAAACTCAGAAAGCATTTCATCTGTTGTCCTAAAATATAATGGAGGCTGTTTATCTGCATCATCAAATTTCTGACCGGCCTGCAAAATTCGGCGATAAATTTCATCTTCCGGATTTAAAAAATGGGCATCAGTTGTTGCAACTACCCTTTTATTTAATTTATTTCCTAATTTATATATTTTTTTATTAATATCTTTTAAATGTTCAAAGGATTTAGCAGCTCCCTTTTCTATTAAGAATTTATTATTCTCTAAAGGTTGAATCTCAAGATAATCATAAAATTCTGCTATCTGGATTAATTCTGATTCATCTTTACCATTTAATATTGCCCTGTATAATTCCCCGGCTTCACAGGCAGAACCAATTAATAAATTTTCCCTGACTTCTTTTAATTGACTCTTTAAAATTTTAGGCTTTTTGTAGAAGTTATCAAGATGAGAACTTGATATTAACTTATATAAATCTTTTAATCCTTCTTTGTTTTTAGCTAAAATTATCGTATGATAAGAAAACTTTTTCTCCCAATCAATCTCTTCAGACAAAATATTTATGTCAGCTAATTTTTCGATATCTTTTTTTTGAATTTTATCTATGAAATTCGTAAAAATTTCAGCAGTTGCAGTGGCATCATCTTCAGCTCTATGATGATTATTCAGAGAAACTCCCAAACTATCAGCAACTTTATTTAAGCGATAACTCTTTAAATCAGGTAGAATTGCTCTACTGAGTTCAACTGTATCTATCAATGTAAAGTCAGCCAGTTCCTGATTAAGCCTTTTAAATTCTTCCTTTATAAAACCATAATCAAAACTAATATTATGAGCAACCAGCACAGCATCATCTATAAACTCTTTAAATTCATCTGCAACTTCAGAAAATGAAGGGGCAGTCTCTAAATCTGTATTTTTAATACCAGTCAGACTTGCTATTTTAGGAGTAATTTTAACACCTGGATTAACTAATGTTGAATAAGTATCAATGATTTCTCCACCTGAAATCTTTACAGCACCAATCTCTATAATTCTATCCTGATTGGGCTTTAAGCCAGTAGTTTCAAGATCAAAAACTACATATTCTTCTTCAGAAATATATTTATCTTCAGGATTTTGAACTAACCCTAAACAATCATTAACTAAATAAGCCTCAAGTCCAAAGATTATCTTAATACCATGTTTTTCACCGGCTTGAGCTGCATCTGGATAAGCCTGAGCTACACCATGATCAGTTATAGCTATTGCATCATGGCCCCAATCAGCAGCCTGAGCGACTACATCATCAACATCTATAATAGCATCCATTGAACTCATTTTTGTATGCAAATGAAGTTCAACCCGTTTTTCTTCAGCTTTATCCTCTCTAGTTATAGCAGGTAATAGATTAATATCTTCGCCATTAATAACATTCTCTCTGGCATATCTGTCATAGCGAATATCTCCGGCAATTTTCAATCTATCCCCGGCTGAAATATCCTGATAAAGATCATCATTGGAGTTTAAAAATAATTTTGTCTTAACTGAATCCTTATTGTCAGTAATAGAGATTAGCTTAATTAATCTTCCATTTCTAGTTTCTTTATCATCAATATCAAATATTTCTCCCTCTACTACAACCTGACCATCTTCAGGCAACTGATTTAAAGGATAAACTCTTTTAGATTTAGCTATCTTTTTACCGTAAACAATACTTCCTCTTGACTTCTTTTTCTTTCCCTTATTATTTGAACTTTTAACAGTAGTATTGTTATTTTCCTTTAAATATGCAGTTAATTCATCATCATTTTTTTCACTCTCATAATTTCTGACAAAGTTACCATTTACAATCTCAACATTTAGGTCAATTCCTATTAATGAATTCAATTGATAAGATATAAAATTAACAGCTTTCTGACAGCTAGCAGATTTACAGGCAATTTGACTTTCAACCTTTATGTAGAGGTTCTCATCTTCCAAAATTAGTTTTGCCCTCTTTAACCAGCTTGAAATATAACTTAAACTTTCAGGAAGATTCGAAATAATATTAGGCCAGACAAACCTTATTTCATCGTCGATCTTTAAAGGGCCGACTTTTAAAATTTTATATTTATCAATTTCTGAACCTAATTTATCATTTAAATAATCATTAATATTATCTGTTTCTACAGATTGATTATTGGTGGAGCTTTTTGTTGAAATTAAGTAACAAATATTAGAATCATCATTTAATAAAATATATTTTATAGATTCAATACTTTTTTCTAACTTTAAAGCTTCAAACATTTCTTAACCTCCAGATTAATACCATTTAAACTCTATTAATCCATCAATATTTAATAAAGATTTATTTAAATTATTTATATCAGATTCTTCACTGAATTTTAAATCAAATCTAACAACAGTTTCGTTAGTTAATTTATCCCGTTCAACTACTACATCCTTTATATTGATATTTTCCTCGCCAATAACTTCAGCTAGTTGTCCGAGAATTCCAGGCATATCCCTGATTCGGCAATCTAACATTTTTATATTAGAACTTGTATGTCTTAACTCCAATCTATTTAAGAAAAATAAAGTAAAGAAAACAAGCAGGGTTGAAAAAATAGCCAGGTTATAATAGCCAACTCCAACAGCAAGGCCGATAGCAGCAACAACCCAGAGGCTGGCAGCAGTTGTCAATCCCTTTACTGAAAAACCCTCTCTTATAATTGTTCCAGCACCTAAAAAACCTATTCCACTAACTACCTGAGCAGCAATTCTTCCAGGATCAGGATCAACAGGTTCATATAAGATAGACATTGTAAAAGAAACAATCATTACAACAGTTGAACCCACTCCTACTAAAATATGGGTCCTAAAACCAGCCGGTCTATCATGATTTTCCCGTTCCCAGCCGATAAACCCGGTTAAAATTAATGCTAAAATTAATCTAAAAATAATTGTACCTGGTGAAAGCATCATGCTCACACTCCATCCTGATTAATCTATAAAAAACAGAAATACCGCCTTTAAAACTTCCATATACATTTTTATTCTCGATTTAAACCCTTTCCAGAAACCCATTTTTTCTTCTTTCATAATATGGGTTAAATCAGGTAAACTTACTTTTTTTATCTGGCCATGTTCTCTGACATACCTATTTATTACAACCTCAACGCCATAACCAGAACTGTCAAGGTTTTGTATTTTATTTAAAATCTCACCCTTTAATGCCCTCTGACCTGAAAGATGAGGACTAATCTTTTGGGCAATATCAGTCAAATTTCTTCCCTCATTAAAAATACCAACAGTCATATCATATTCATTATTCATAATAGGATTTAAAAGGGAATATATATGCTCTTTTTTCAAACCAATCAGGTCTGCATCAAGCATTATTACAATATCAGCATTACATTCATCAAAACCTGCTTTTAATGCAGCCCCTTTCCCTGAATTCTTTTCAAGATCTATAACATCAGCACCAGCCATTCTGGCTACATTTGATGTATCGTCCTCAGAACCATCATTAATTACAATAACTCTTTTAACTTCCGGTAAACTCTTTGTAACAGTTACAACATGACTAACTGTCTTCTCTTCATTATAAGCTGGAATCAGAGCACATATTTTCATGGCCAGATAACCCCTTATTAGGTTATTTTAGATAATAATTCATCAATCTGGTCAACTGCTTTATCTTTATCTAACATAGATTCTTCCCCGGACCTTCTTATCTGTAACTCAAATTTATCTTCCTTTAATGACCTGGAACCAATGGTAACTCTTAAAGGAATCCCAATCAATTCAGCATCATTAAATTTAACTCCAGCCCTCTCATCTCTATCATCAAGCATAGTTTCTATTCCTGCTTCATTTAAATCATTGTATAAATTTTCTGCAGCTTTATTTACATCATCACTATTTCCTAAAGGCAAAATTATGACTTGATAGGGAGCAATCGGTACAGGCCAGACTATTCCCTTTTCATCATGATTTTGTTCAATAGCAGCAGCAACAGTTCTAGTTATTCCAATACCATAACTCCCCATAACAATTGGCTGCTCTCTCCCGTTATCGTCTAAATAAGTTGCATTCATACTTTCACTATATTTAGTTCCTAACTTAAAGATATGACCAACTTCAATGCCAGATTTTATCTCTAATTCTCCATGGCATTCTGGACATTTATCTCCAGCAATTACCTTTCTTAATGGAAGGTAATCCTGAATCTCATTCATATCTCTTTCTATATCAACATTCACATAGTGATAATCTTTTTTATTAGCACCAGTAACAACATTACTTAACTCTTTAATTTTTCTATCAGCAATAACTTTAACATCATTTGCTAGATTAACAGGGCCAATAAATCCAGCTACACTTCCGAAAATATCTTCAAATTCTTCTGGATGAGCTGGCCTTAATTCAACAGCTCCTAAATAATTTTTAAGTTTAATTTCATTTAACTGGTCATCGCCTCTAATTAAGGCCACAACTGGCTCTCCATCTGCAATATAAGCCATTGATTTTACCATTTTACTGGCTGGCAACTCAAGCATATCCACTAGATCTTCAATAGTTTTAGCACCAGGAGTATGCACCTCTTCAAGGTCAGCTTCAATAGTTTCTCCACTTTCATCTAATTCTATAAATGCTTCAGCCCTTTCCACATTGGCTGCATAATCACAGCTAGTACAGAAAGCTAATTCATCTTCGCCGGTATCAGCTAAAACCATAAATTCATGGGATGAAGAACCTCCCATAGCTCCACTATCAGCTCGGACAACCCTGGCTTCAAGCCCACACCTTTCAAAAATATTAGAATATGTATCATACATTACCTGATACTGCTCATCTAACCCTTCATAGTCAGTATCCAGAGTATATGCATCTTTCATAATAAATTCTCTTGCTCTCAATAAACCAAACCTTGGCCTAATTTCATCTCTAACCTTTGTCTGTATCTGATAGAGATTATATGGAAGATCTTTATAGGATCTTATCTCATCTCTTATCATATCAGCAACAACTTCTTCATGGGTTGGACCAAGACAGTACTGTCTCTTTTTTCTATCTTCAAATTTTATCATTAAAGGTCCGAAATCTTCCCAGCGCCCCGATTCCTGCCAGATCTCAGCATTCTGCATTGCAGGCATCAATACTTCTAATGCGCCACTTTTATCCATCTCTTCTCTGACAATATTCTCTACTTTTCTTATAACTCTATACCCTAATGGGAAATATGAATAAACTCCACTAGATAAAGCTCTCATCATACCTGCTCTTAACATCAATTTATGGCTTGCAATATCTGCATCAGCAGGTTCCTCTTTTAATGTTGGCATATAATACTTTGATAATCTCATCCTATTCACACTCCATTTTTTTAATTTCTGTAATCAACTCATCCAATAATTCATCTTCTGATACCTTTTTAATAATCTCACCCTTTTTAAAAATAAGTCCAACCCCTTTGCCCCCGGCAATACCAATATCAGCCTGTGAGGCTTCTCCAGGCCCATTAACAGCACAGCCCATAACTGCCACTGTTAAATTCAAATCTGAACCCTTTAAAGCAGCCTTAACATCCCTGGATAGCTTTAATAAATCAATCTCTGTACGACCACAGGTCGGGCAGGAGATTATCTCAATCCCTTTATCACGCATACCAAAGGACTTTAATATTTCTATTCCAGCTTCAACCTCTCTAACAGGATCATCTGTTAAAGATATCCTTAATGTATCACCAAGGCCATGACTTAACAGAGCACCAATTCCAGCAGCAGACTTTATATCTCCAGCTCTACCGCTTCCAGCTTCTGTTATTCCAATATGCAAAGGATAATCATATTTTTCAGCAAATAACTGATTGGCCTCTAAAGTCATCATTATTGAACTCGATTTTAAAGAAACTATTATATCTGTAAAATTCAGCTTTTCTAAATAATTTATATGTTTACTGGCACTGGCAACCATGGCTTCAGCAGAATGCCCATATTTTTTGGCTATCTCTTCATCCAGAGAACCAGAATTCACTCCAACCCGGATAGGAATACCGGCCTCTTTAGAAGCATTAACAACCTGCTTTACCCTATCAAAGCCCCCAATATTTCCAGGGTTTAACCTCAAGCCATCAATCCCGGCTTCAATTGCTCCTAAAGCAAGTCTGTAATCAAAATGAATATCAGCTATTACTGGAATCGGCGAATCTTGAATAATCTCAGGCAAAGCATTAACTGATTCTGAGTCAGGAACAGCTACCCTGATAATCTCACAACCAGCAGTTGAGAGTTCTTTGATTTGAGTTATAGTAGCCTCTATATCAACAGTTTTAGTATTGGTCATTGACTGAATTGATATAGGGGCATCGCCACCAATTTTAAGATCACCTAGATTGACTGCTTTAGCATTTCTTCTAATCATTAATTAAACCTGACCTTTCCTGCAATCCCAGCACTCTTTATTGCAATCATCAAGGTGCCTGGCTACTTTATTATCTAATATTTCTAATCTATCTAAAGCATCTTCAAGACTAATTTCAATATTATGATGCTCACCATCATCGAGCTCATCAATATCATCAGCTTCCATTACAAGTTCCTGTAATGGAGTTAATTTTAAATTTGTATTTATAGGGCTGGAACCACTATGGAAGAGAATAGCCAGAGCAATCTCTCTGGCTTTTCCTAAATGCTCACCTTTTAAGGTTAATAATTCATGTGCCCGTTCAGCACCTTTAATCGGGTGGATATCAAAATAATCATATGATTCAAAATCCCATTTGCCGTGCTTTTCCCAGCTAGTATGGCCTATATCATGTAATAAAGCTGCTTTAGTGGCTAAATCAGTACAGACATTACGCTCTTTAGCCAGATCATAAGCATACTCAGCAGCAACCACTGCATGTCGAAAGCCAGCAACCCTTAAATGTTTCAAAGCAATACTATCAGTTAACAAACTAACAAGTGTAACTCTGGGTAATTTCATTATACCACCTCCATCAACTTAGAAGAAACTGGTGATAATATCCTGGTATATAACAAAAACCATTAATAATATCAATAGGAAAAACCCAATCATATGAATAAAGCCCTCTTTTTCCTGAGGTACAGGTTTACCCATTATCATTTCTATGAATACAAAAACAATCCTTCCCCCATCTAATGCCGGGAATGGCAGTAAATTCAATATACCTAAATTAATACTGATGATTGCCAGCCAGTTTAAAACATCATCAAAACCAGTCCTGGCAGCCTCACCAACAATAGAAGCAATCATTACAGGTCCACCAAGATCCTCAGTGCTTCTCTGGGCAAAAATTTGAACAAATCCATTAAAGATCATTCTTATTACATAGCCTGTCTGCACAACCGCACCCTGAATAGTTGCGATAGGACCCATTCTCTCTCTAATAATATCAGGCTCAATTCCTATTATACCGTGGCCGGCATTTTCATCATATCTAGGTGTAACATTAAATGCCATTTCACTATCATTTCTCTGAACAGTAAATTCAAGAGTCTCATCAGGGTTTTCATGAATAAAAGAAACCATCTCGTCCCAGCTTTCAACGCTTTGACCATCAATTGCTAATATTCTATCTCCAGCTCTTAATTCTGCTTCAGCAGCAGGATGATTTGGATAAGCCTGACCAATTACTGCTTCCCTGGAATAATCAACTGGAAGTCCATAAATTCCAAAGATCAAAACAAATGCTACTAACGCTAATAAGAAATTCATGATTGCTCCCATAGCTAATACCAGCAACCTCTTTCCAGGTGATTTTTGGTGAAAAGCACGGCCCTGTTCCACAGTTTCTTCGTATAGACGAACTTCTTCTTCAGAAAGTTCCTCTTTATCAACAGGCATCTCTCCAACCATATTACAGAATCCACCAAGAGGTATAGCTCTAATTGAAAAGACAGTCTCACCTCTTTTTTGAGAGATAAGTTTTGGTCCAAAACCTAATGCAAATTCTTCAACTCTTATATCTGATTTCTTGGCCATTATAAAGTGGCCAAGTTCATGCACAAATATTAATACTCCTAAAAATATTATAAAGACAACTATTGTAGTTAACAAGTTAATATTACCTCCTCTGTCATATTACGGACAGTTCGATTTAAGTTTAAAATTTCATCTAAAGTATTAAATTCACCAGAATTATGCTTATCTAACATTTTTGAAATAACTTTTGAAATATCAGTAAATCCAATTCTTTTATCTAAAAAAGCTTTAACAGCTATTTCATTGGCTGCATTTAAAACAATTGGATATCCTTTGCCACTTTTCCCACTTTCATAAGCCATTGTTAATGCAGGAAATGTTTCTAAATCAGGTGAATCAAATTCCAGCCTGGAAATTTCATTTAAATTTAATTTGCCAGCAATATTAGACCCTCTATCTGGATATTTCAAAGCATACTGAATAGGTGTTCTCATATCAGCAGTACCTAATTCTGCTAAAATAGAACCATCAATTAATTCAATCATTGAATGAATTATACTTTGAGGATGAATTACTACATCTATTTTATCATAAGAATACTCAAATAACCAATATGCTTCTATGACTTCAAGGCCTTTATTCATTAAAGTTGCTGAATCAATTGATATCTTGCTTCCCATATCCCAATTTGGGTGAGCTAAAGCATCTTCAACAGTGACATCCTCTATCTCTTCAGCTGTATAACCGTAAAAAGGGCCTCCAGATGCCGTTAAAATAAGTTGAGAAACCTGATCCCTATCCTTGCCATCTAAAAGCTGAAAAATAGCATTGTGCTCACTATCTATTGGTATTATATCCACATTTTTTTCTCTGGCAAGTGGAATAATTAAATTACCACCTATTACAAGGCTTTCCTTATTAGCAAGCCCAAGTTTATTATTACTAATAATAGCATTATATGATGGCTCTAAACCGGCAGCTCCAACAATAGCATTTATAACCATATCCACATTATTTAATCCAGCCAGTTCAGCAAATCCTGAAGCACCTATTAATATTTCAGGATCATAACCAATTGGAAAATCTTTTTTTAATTCCTTTAAATCAGTCTCATCATATATCGCAATATAATCAGGCCTAAACTTAATTGCCTGTTTTCTTATTTTATCAATACTTTTATAGCATGATATAGCCTTTAAATTCCAATTATCCAATCTTTCTAATACATCAAGAGTCTGTTCGCCTATCGATCCAGTTGATCCTAATAAGACGAGATTCTTCATCAGTTAACCTCCCAGTAAGGCAAAAGATTTGTTCTTGCTAAAGATTTAATAATTACAAGAACAGCCGGTCCTATGATAAATCCTATAACGCCAAGGATTCTAAATCCGGCAAAAAGAGCAACCATAGTTGCCAGTGGATGCAGTCCTAAATGGTCACCGATAATTTTACCCTCTAATGTCTCCCGGGCTGCAACAGTAACCATATGAGTAATAAATAAACCAACTGCAAAGCCAATATCACCAACTAAAATATTAATTACTAACCACGGATATATTATAATTGATGGCCCAATTATCGGTATTATATCTAATACAGAAGATAATAATCCAATAGTTAACGCATAATCATTTCCCAGAATAGTTAAAGCCACAAAAACAATAAAACCAGTTATTGAAATCAAAATAAGCTGGGCTCTAATATAACCAATGGCAGATGTTGATAATTCTCTCATAACTATATTTACTTTTTCCTGCCACTCATCAGGAAATAATTTTAGAATGCTTTCTCGAATCTTTTCTTTATCCCTGCTAATAAAGAATGTAGCCACAAAACTAAAGAAAATAGTCATTAAAGCAACAGGAAATCCACTAACAGCATTTAATGCCATATTAGCCAGCTGTAACATAGAGGTTCGAATAGTATCAAAAATAGCCTGCAAATTTTCTTCAATTCCAGAAATAATAGCCGGTGATACATTCCAGGCTTCTAAATAATCCTGCCAGCCTCCTGCATCAATAACTTCAAATTGCTCAGCCAGAGTGTTATAATCCGGCAGAGTCTGAATAATTCTATTCAATTCAAAATATATCCTGGAAACACCAATAATTAATATAAAAACAATTATAGTTAAAACAACTAATAACACAATTACAACAGATAAAGTCCTTCCAAATGGTGCTTTTTTAGCAAGGTATCTTACAAGTGGTTCTAATAAACTTGCAACAACCAGAGCAATTATAAATGGAGCAAAGATCGTAAATGCATACCTCAATAAAAATAATGATATAAATGCCAGAAAAACAGTTAAACCTAATTCCTGTAATCTTCTTTTCATATTTATCAACCTGCTTTATATTAAATAATTTATTAACAAAAATGCAACTGGAGCCACTAATAATAGACTATCAAACCTATCCAGTATTCCGCCATGACCAGGAAGTATTTCTCCAGAATCTTTAATATTTGCATCTCTTTTTAGTGCAGACTCCATTAAATCACCAAAAATTGCAGCTAATGATAGAACTATTGTTAATGGAATTATTAATAAGCTAAAAATATCTAAATACAAACTATAAAGTAATATAATTATAATTGCAAAACTTACTCCACCTATAGCTCCCATAATTGATTTATTTGGAGAAATCACAGGTGCTAATGGCCTTCTACCAAACTTGATACCAATAAAATATGCACCAATATCAGTTGCCCAGGCAACCAATAAAACTAACCATAAAGCCTGATCATTTACAAATATCGAATTATTAACTTCCTTTAAGAGCACTAAAAACGAGAGCCCACCAGCAATATATAATAAACAGAAAATCCTATTGCCAACATTATCTAAAATATTTTCATAACCACAGCTTTTAATATTAATGGCAAAGGTATAAACTATTACAAATAAAATAAATAATAACAGATTCTCAATCTGGGCATAATTAAAAGCTCTATAAAAAAGAATCAAAGTTATAGAAGAAAATACCGGAATTGTATATTCATCAAGATATAATTTATTATTAAAAAAATCAACAAACTCTCTGCCAGCCAGAGCTGCCAGTATTGCTAAAAATATCAAAAAAGGAATAGTACCGGCATAAATAATTAATATTAATAATATTAGACCTAAAATAGCGCTGGTAACTCTCTCCTTCAACATTTTAGTTCAACTCCTCACCTGGCAAACTACCAAATTTCCTTTTTCTTGAATTATACTCATCAATAGCCTTTTCTAATTCTATTTTATCGAAATCTGGCCATAAAGTCGAGGTAAAATAGAATTCAGCATATGAAATCTGCCATAATAAAAAATTAGAAACCCTTTTTTCATTTGCAGTTCTTATTAATAAGTCAACATCATTTAGCTCTGGTGCATATAATAACTTATTGAATTCTTCTTCATCAATAGTTTCAATTTCAGATTTTAAAGCTTTATTTAGAGCATCAACTATTTCTGCCCTGCCACCATAATTAACTGCAATATTTAACTGTAAGCCCTTATTATCTTTAGAAACTTCTTCAATTTTTTTAATATCTGCCTGAATATCATCTTCAAGCTCATCAATTCTTCCAATAACCTTAATCTTAATATCCTCTTCCTGCTGCAATTTATCAAACTCATTTCTAACAGTTGACCTTAAGAGTTGAAAAAGAAAATCCACTTCACTCCTTGGCCTCTGCCAGTTTTCAGTTGAAAAAGCAAAAACAGTTAAATATTCAATTCCTAATTCATTGGCAGCTTTAGCAACTCTTTCTAATGCTTTTAAGCCTTCTCTGTGGCCAAACTTTCTTGGCCTGCTTCTCTTATTAGCCCATCTGCCATTGCCATCCATTATTATAGCTATATGCTTTAAAGACTTCATGCCCTTCCTCCTAATTTGTAACAATTAAAAATATTTAAAAAAGAAGCATCCCCTCAACTTGAGGGGATTAATTATATTCAGTAAAAGAATAAAGTATAATCAGTTCATTAGAGCTGGAAGAATTCTTTTGTCTGATATCTAAAACTCTCTTTTCACCAGTCCCTGAACTCTTCCTGGGAGGATTAACTTCAACCAGGCTTAAATCATAATCTTCTAATCGATCAATCACAGTTTCGAGGCAACCACCTCTAAAATTATCAAGAACCAGGTCCATCTTAAACCTCCATAATTTCTTCCTTTTTCTTTTCTAAAGCTTTATCTATTTTTTCAATATATTCATCAGTTAAATCCTGAATATTATCTAGCCCTCTATGCAAATTATCTTCAGAAATTTCACTGGCATCTTCTAATTCTTCAAGCTCCTCATTGGCTTCCCGGCGAATATTTCTTATTGAAATCCTGCCATTTTCAGCCTTTTCATTAGCGACTTTTGCCAATTCTTTTCTGCGCTCCTCAGTAAGTTGAGGAATATTTATCCTAATAATATTTCCGTCATTATTAGGTGTTAATCCTAGATTTTCTTTCATTATAGCCTTTTCAATATTTTCTAGAGCATTCTTATCCCATGGTTCAATGATTAACTGTCTTGCTTCCGGGGCAGAAACTTTAGCCATTTGTTGAATAGGAGTCTGACTGCCATAATAATCGACTATAATATTTTCAACCAGAGAAGGTCTCGCCCTGCCAGTCCGAATAGTTTTAAATTCTTCCTTGACTGAATCCAGAACCTCTTTCATCTTTTTTTCAGTTTTCTGCTCAACCTGTCCAATCATAATTAGGATCCCCCTTTATATATTATCTTACATAAGTCCCAATTTCTTCGCCTCTGATAGCTCTTTTAATATTTCCATTATCTTTAACCCCAAATACTATTAAAGGTATTTCATTATCCATACACAATGAAATAGCCGTTGAATCCATTACTTCCAGTGACCTATTTAAGACATCAATATAAGCAAGTTCTTTGAATTTAATTGCCTCTGGATTAACCACAGGGTCAGAATCATATACGCCATCAACATTTTTAGCCATCAAAATAGCATCAGCCGATATCTCAGCTGCCCTTAAAGCAGCTGTTGTATCTGTTGAAAAATAAGGATTACCTGTACCAGCAGCAAATATTACAACTCTGCCTTTTTCAAGATGTCTAATAGCTCTTCTGCGGATATAAGGCTCTGCTACCTGCCGCATCTCTATAGCTGATTGGACTCTAGTTTCAAGGCCTAATTTTTCAATTGCATCCTGAAGTGCTAAAGCATTAATAACAGTTGCCAGCATCCCCATATAATCAGCTGTACCTCGATCCATACCCTTTGCACTTCCAGCTATTCCTCTAAAGATATTGCCTCCACCAACAACAATTGCAAGCTCAATATCAGTATCGTCAACAACATCATAGATCTCTTCAGCCAATTCCTGAATAACTTTCGGGTTAATGCCAAAACCATCATCAGCTGCCAGTGCTTCACCACTTATTTTCAATAAAACTCGAGAATATTTTGGAGTCGTATCCATTAAATAACCTCCATTATTATTACTGCAAAAAAGAGAACACGGAACCGTGTTCTCTAATGCGGGCAGAATAATTAATTTTTATTAAGCTCTGCTTGCACCTCTGCCGCAAAGTCTTCTTCTTCTTTTTCAATACCTTCTCCAACTTCATATCTAACAAAGTCCTCAACAGTTACACCTTTTTCATCAAGATATTCTTCAACAGAAATATCAGTATCCCTAATATATTCCTGATTATTCAGGCATACCTGATTATAAAACTTATTGATCTTACCCTCAACGATATTATCAATAATATGCTCAGGTTTACCTTCATTTAACATCTGCTCCCGATATACTTTCTTTTCACGGGCAATATCTTCTTCTGTAACTTCTTCAGGACTGATGTATTCTGGAGAAGAAGCGGCAATCTGCATAGCAATATTATTAGCAGTTTCAGTATCAGCATCACCTGATAATTCAACCATAACACCAATCTTTCCACCCATATGAATATATGAATGAAGCATGCCATCAGTCTTAAACCTTGAGAATCTACGTAACTCAATCTTCTCACCAATATTAGCTGTAGCTTCCTTAATAATAACTTCAAGAGTTTTGCTATCATCTTCAAACCATGATTCCTCTAAAGCCTCATCAACATTTTCAACATCGCTATTCAATAAATGCTGAGAAATCTTAGCAACTAATTCCTTAAAATTATCATTTCTAGCAACAAAGTCTGTTTCAGAGTTAACTTCAACAATAATACCTTCATTGCCATCTCTGCTGATAACAGTATTAACCATACCTTCAGCAGCAACCTTGCCAGCTCTTTTTGCAGCTGCAGCCATTCCCTTTTCTCTTAAATAATCAACTGCATCCTCAATATTACCATCATTCTCGGTTAGAGCATTCTTGCAATCAAGAACACCTGCACCAGTTCTTTCTCTTAATTCTTTAATTTCACTCATTCCAAATGCCATTGTCTATTTACCTCCCTGTGATAATCAGGCGTGAAAAAGGCCGGCCAAAAAATTACTTTCAGCCGGCGCCATAACTTCCTGAGAATATATTTGCTAATAGCAGCCTGCTAAAAGCCGCAAAACAGATTTAAACTAATTACTCTGAATCTTCAGTTTGAGCAGTTTCCTCAGCAACCTGCTGATCTTCACCACTACTCTGCCTTCCGGCTATAACTGCATCGGCAATAGTACTTGTAATCAATTTAACCGCTCTAATAGCATCATCATTTCCTGGGATCACATGATCGATAAGATCAGGATCACAGTTACTATCAACTATTGAAACGATTGGAATATCTAACTTAATAGCTTCTTGAACAGCAATAGATTCTTTGCGAGCATCAGTAATATAAAGAACATCAGGTAATCCATCCATATGGCGGATTCCACCTAAATTTCTCATTAGTTTTTCATGCTCTCTCTCCAGCTCAATTACCTCTTTATTTGGAAGAACCTCAAATAAACCATCTTCTTCCATCTGTTCAATCTCTTCAAGGCGATCAATCCGCTTTTTAATAGTATTGTAATTGGTTAACATACCACCTAACCAGCGCTGATTTACATAAGGCATTTCACAGCGTTCAGCTTCAGATTTAATTGTTTCCTGAGCCTGACGCTTGGTACCTACAAATAAAACATTACTTCCTTTACTGGCTTCCTCACGGACAAAATTATAAGCATCATCAATTAGCTTAACAGTTTGCTGAAGATCAATAATATAAATACCGTTTCTTTCGGTAAATATATATCTCTCCATCTTAGGATTCCATCTTCTAGTTTGATGTCCAAAATGGACACCAGACTCCAATAACTGTTTCATATTAACTACAGACATTATTAACTTGCACCTCCTTCCAGTTTTTAAACCTCTGCCTGTTTCATCTCCTTAAAACCTCTGCCGAAGAAGCAGAGCTGCAACCGGAAAACCGGCACCTGCAGTAGGATCCACAGACATGTGTATTTTTTTAACTACTTGCTAGTATATCACATAGCTATAACTATATCAAGCATAAATTAAAGCTCTTTATCATCAGTTTTATGTGAAGTTATTATAACCCTGCCATCATCAGTAAAAAACTTCATAGTCCGACCATAATTAGCACCGGTATCTTCTCCTAAAATTCTTATCCCTAAATCTTTTAAAACTTCTTTAACCTTAATCACATTTCTTTCTCCAACATTTAATGTAGAATCTTTACTTGATACTGAAAACATCTTAGCCCCACCGGCTATTTTAGCCTTAAGATAATTTGTTTTAGCTCCTAAATTTTCCATTTCCTCTATTAACAATGGAATTCCTGTATCAGCATATTTAGCCGGTTTTAAACCTTTTCTATTTTCAGGCAGCATAATATGTACCATTCCACCGACCTTATTGTACTTATCATAAAGTGTTATTCCAACACATGAACCCAGGCCAATTGTAATTAATTGATCAGGAGATTCTACTACTCCATACTCGGCCATTTTCACCTTTACTGATCTTTCTGTCATCCAAGATCAAATCCAATCGCCTCTAAGATTTTTTTCAAAGATCCTGTTTCTGGGATCAAAAAGAAATAACCTTCAATTTTCTCTTCACCATCAATAAACTGGGTTTTGATAAGTAAGGCATGATCACTGGATTTACTTAAAGGTATCATAGAGGAACTCAAAATAGCACCGGCCATATCAATGGCACATTCAGGAACAGATTGAATCATATTATAATTTGTCATCTTATTTAAGGCATTTAAATATGAACCACTAATAATATTTCCTATTTCTTTTACAGCTGAAATTTCAATATCATCTAATTCATCAAAATTTACTTCCTGGTCAGTAACCAGACCAACCAGTTTTTCAACACTATCTTTATCAATCATAAATAATATTGAAGCCGGGGCTTCTCCCATAACCTCAAGCAAAATACCGGCTACAATTTCTTCAATATTTCCGGTAATCTCAGGAACATCGGAGATAGGCATAATTTCAACAGACGGCACTGTCATATCTATTTTTCTATTAAGAAACTGAGAAAAAGCAGTTGCAGCATTACCAGCACCAATATTTCCAATCTCTCTTAATGCATCTTTTTGCATTTCATCCAAATCTCTAAATATATCTTCAGTCATTAAAATTCCTCCAGACTAAACCTCTAATTCCGAAATTTCTTCAACTTCTTCCTGGGTCAATACTTTATTCAACTTAAGTAAAATTATAAGTCTATCATCTAACTTCCCTACACCTTCAATAAAGTCACGCTTATACTGTTTGGTAAGACCAGGGGCAGAACCAATATTATCTTCACTCAACCTGATAATACCTTTAACCTCAGATACCTGCATCCCTATTAAATTACCTGCTATCTCAACAACAATTATCTTGTCATCACTTTCTCTTTCCTTTTTATCAATCTCTAATCTTTTGTAAAGATCAACAATCGGAACAATCTCACCTCTTAAATTTATAACACCTTTAACAAAATCAGGGGTTGATGGCATCTCAGTTAGCTCAGTAAAATTAATTATCTCTCTAGTCTGTTTTATCTCAACACCAAATTCCTGATCATTTATCAAAAAGACTATATATTGATTCTTTACTTCAATCTTTTTTTCAGATCTGCTCTCATCCTTAAATTTAGATAACATAGATACTCCCCCACTTAATTTTTAATTTCATCGGTATCTTCAAATAATATCTTATTTAAATCGACTAAGACCAATAGCCGGTCCTCAATCTTGCCAATACCTATTAAATATTCCTGTCTTACGCCACCGGCAACCTCAGGGGCAGGCTCTAATTTATCCTGATCAAGCCAGACAACCTCATTAACTCCATCAACCTTTATCCCGATTAAAGCATCATTAACTTCAACAGTAATAATCCTGCTGGAATCAGTCTCTGTATCGGCATCAAGCTCAATAGAAAATCTCTTTTTCATATCAACTACCGGTACTATCTGGCCTCTTAAATTTATTACACCTAATACATGCTCAGGAGTATTGGGGACATTAGTAATATTTTTCGGCTTAATTATCTCCTTAGCCTGGGAGATATTAACCCCATATTCTTCAGACCCGAGCTGAAATACAACAAACTGATCCTTATTCCCTGTATTATCATGCATCCCGTCATTTAAATAATCATCTCTTACAGCATTTTCTTTTTCATCAACTGTTACAGCTTCCATCTTTTCCCCTCCCCCTTAAGCAATATTCCTGACATCTAAGATCAGGGCAACATCGCCATCTCCAACGATAGTCGCACCACTAATATGCTCAACATTCAATAAATACTTGCCAAGAGATTTAATAACTATCTCCTGCTGATTTAAAAGCTCATCAATTACCAGACCTACTAATCTCTCGCCAGTCTTAACAATGACAACAGGTATCTCATCAAGCTCTTTATACTTACCATATTCAACATCTAAATTAAGCTGCCTGGCAGCTTCCTTTATCGGAATCGTCTTATCTCTTAAAACAATAACATCCTGACCTCTAACCTGCTTTAACCTATCAGGGGTAATAGTTAATGTTTCGCTGATAGCATTCAATGGAATTGCAAAAATCTCATCATCTATCTTAACCATTAAAGCCTGAGTTATTGCCAGAGTTAACGGCAGAGAAATAGTAAACCTTGTGCCGATATCCTTTTCAGATTCAATCATTATCTGGCCATCAAGGGATTCAACAACACTCTTAACAACATCCATGCCGACACCCCGGCCAGAGACATCGCTTACCTCTTCAGTTGTTGAAAAGCCTGGAGCAAAAATAAAGTGAAGCTTTTCTCTTTCATCCATATTTTCAACATCTTCTCTGGTTGTAATTCCTTTTTCTATAGCCTTTTCAGCTAACTTATCGCCATCAAGGCCTTTACCGTCATCTTCAACCTCTATTAAGATCTCGCTGCCTTTCTGATAGGCTTTAAGTAAAATCTTACCCTCAACAGGTTTATCCTTTTCTTTTCTGACATCCTTTTGCTCAATACCATGATCAACAGCATTCCTTAAAAGATGTACTAAAGGATCAGCAAGCTCATCAATAATTGAACGGTCCAGTTCAGTCTCAGCACCTTCAATAATTAAATCAACCTCTTTATCCAATTCTTTCGATAAATCCCTGATCATCCTCGGAAATCTATTAAAGATACCGCCAATTGGAACCATCCTGATCTGCATAACAACATGGTGAAGCTCCATTGTAACCCTATCTAACTGGCCAATAATATCATTATAGGTGTCATGTTCAAGCTTTAAACCTTCCAGCCTGGTCTTATTGATCAATAACTCACCAACCATATTCATCAGGGTATCCAGCTTTGAGATATCTACCCTGACAGTTGGCGAAACCTCAACATTAGTCTTATTACTACTGCTCTTGGATTTCTTAGAAGAACTACTTTTTTCAGCTTTATTTTTCTTAACTTCAGAAAAGTCAAGTTCAACATTATCTATCTTAACATCTTGAACATCAATAATATCAAATAACTCATTCTCTAATTCCTCAGCCGCCAGGTGGGAAATCAAAACAAATTTAATCTCTCTGCCAATATTATCATCGTCTTCATTCTCAATTTCATCTCTAGTTGGAGATGACTTAACAATATAACCAACCTCTGCGGCAGTTTTTAAAACCATGTATGCCCTTACACTCTTTAACATACTATCTTCTTCTAGCTCAACCAATACACCATATATGTAATCAGTCTCACCTTTATTATCTAAAATTTCCTCTTTTTCATCATTACTCAAGTCCAAAACAACATCATTGGCCACACTAACATCAGCATTATCAGTATTGCTAATAACCGAATCAACAGCAACCTCACCAGAATGAGAGGCTATCATTTCATTTAACTCATCAACATAATCCTGAACCTCAGTTAATTCTTCTCCACTATCTTTGATATCATTAACAATAGAAGTAATTAAATCAAGACCAGCAAATAAAGAATCAATCATTTCAGTATCAAGCTTTAGCTCATCATTTCGAATCTTATCAAGAGCATTTTCCAGCTTATGGGTCAAACTGGTCAACCGATCAAACCCCATAGTTGCAGCCATGCCTTTTAAAGAATGAGCAGCTCTAAAAATAGAATTAATAACATCCTTATCATCTGGATCCTGCTCAAGTGCCAGGATATTCTCATTTAATACCTGAATATACTCATCAGATTCATCAAAAAACATCTGTAAATATTGTTCATCCATAAAGACTTCCTCCTGTCTACTAAATTTTATTCATTAAATACTTTTTTAATAGCACCAATAACCCTATCTTCTTTAAAGGGTTTAACAATAAAATCTTTAGCTCCAGCTTCAACTGCATCAATAACCATTGCCTGCTGTCCCATTGCACTGCACATAATAACATTTGCACCAGGGTCAATCTCTAAAATTTTCTTAACAGCCTGAATTCCATCCATATCTGGCATTGTTATATCCATCGTCACCAGGTCAGGATTATGTTCTGAATACATATCTACAGCTTCCCTGCCATTGCCTGCTTCAGCAACAACCTGATAATCAGTCCCTTGCAAAATATTTTTTATCATCATTCTCATAAATGAAGCGTCATCAACTACTAAAACTTTTTTCGCCATTTTTATACATGCCTCCTGAAATAATTATCTATAGTCTATTATACCCCTTTTGTCTTGTTAATTTCAACTATAAAACTTATATTTATTAAAAAAAATTCCTAAAAACAAAAAATAATAGCCCTGCCTTTATAATAGCAGGGCATTTTTAATCCATTAAGATTCTTTAATTATTTTAATTTTTCAAGCTCTCCAAGTAAATATTCATTCAATACTTTGATATAAGTTCCTTTCATACCAAGTGATCTCGATTCAATAACACCAGCACTCTCAAACTTTCTCAAAGCATTAACTATAACCGATCTAGTAATACCAACTCTATCAGCTACTTTACTGGCAACAAGTAAACCTTCCTCACCATCAAGCTCTTCAAAAATATGTTCAATAGCCTCTAATTCTGAATACGATAAAGTCTCGATAGCGATTGTAACAGCAGCCTTCTTTCTGGCTTCTTCTTCGCCCTTTTCACTCCTTGAGCGGAGAATCTCCATTCCAACAACTGCAGCACCATATTCTCCTAGCACAAGATCTTCATCAATAAACTCACTGCCATATCTGGCCAGAACCAGAGTTCCTAAACGATCTCCACCACCAACAACAGGAACAACAGTTGTCAATTTATCCTGGAATAAACATTCATCACCTTCAGAGAATACACATTCATTGCCTTTCTGTTCTATATTCTCCCTGGTATTGTTTGAACGCAATAAGAAATCATTGTATTCATCAGGAAAACGTCCATTTTCAATAACCTTTTCTTCCATAATATCACATTCAAACTCATCAAGAACACTATGGCCTAAAATCTTTCCTTTCTTACTTAAAATATAAACATTACAATTAATTGCTTTAGTTAATACATTTGCCATCTCTTCAAAATCAACTGGTTTTCCACCACTCTGCTGTAATAAACGATTAATCTTTCTACTTTTGTCTAATAAATTCGCCATTGTTATTACCTCCATTCATTTAATAAAAACTAATAATTATAAAATATACCTGCTTAAATCTCTATCCTGAACAACTGATGCCAGAGCATCATCAACATAATCAGCATCAATTTCAAGCTCTCCCTTATCCATCTCTGGGGCTTCAAAGGAGATCTCTTCTAAAACCTTCTCCATAATAGTATGGAGCCTTCTTGCACCAATATTTTCAGTCTGCTCATTTATTTGAGCAGCATAACCTGCAATAGCATCAATTGCTGAATCAGTAAATACAATATCCAATCCTTCTGTTTCCAGTAATGCTCTATATTGCTTGGTTAAAGCATTCTCAGGCTGTCTCAAAATAGTAGCAAAATTTTCTTTTGAAAGACTATTTAATTCAACTCTGATCGGAAATCTACCCTGAAGTTCAGGAATCAGATCTGCCGGACTACTAACATGAAAGGCACCAGCAGCAATAAATAAAATATGCTCAGTATCAACAGGGCCATATTTAGTGAAAACTGTTGAACCTTCAACAATAGGCAGAATATCTCGCTGGACTCCCTCCCGGGAAACTTCAGGTCCAGAATCACTCTCCCTGCCAGCAATCTTATCAATTTCATCAAGGAAAATAATTCCTTCCTCTTGAACCCTTTCTCTGGCAATATCAATTATATCGTCCATGTCAATAAGCTTATCAGCTTCCTGTTCTTCAAAGATCTCTCTGGCTTCAGCAACAGTAACTTTCTTATTTTTAGTTTTAGATGGCATTAGAGAGCCTAATAAATCCTCCATATTAATACCCATCTCTTCAACTCCAGCATTTGAGAAAATATCAATCGTCTTTGGAGTCTTACTTTCAACCTGAATTTCAATCTCTTTATCATCAAAATAGCCATCTTCAAGGCGTTCCAGAAACCTTTCCCGCCTTCTTTGCTGTCTCTCAACCAATTTATTTTTCTCGCTATCGTCCTCTTTATCTTTTTCATCATCTTCAGTATCAGTATTAAAACCTGGAGCTAACTGAAACTGTTTACTGGAAGTTGAAGTTTCATCTTTTTTAGATGTACCAGGCAATAAAATCTCCAGAATTCTCTCTTTAGCCCTCCTGGCAGCCTCTTTTTCAACCTCTTTAGACTTTTCATCTTTAACCATTCTAATAGCAGTCTCTAAAAGATCCCTAACCATCGATTCAACATCACGACCAACATAACCAACTTCAGTAAATTTACTAACCTCTATTTTAATAAATGGAGAACCAGCCAGTTTAGCAAGTCTCCTGGCAATCTCAGTTTTACCAACACCGGTCGGTCCAATCATCAAAATATTTTTAGGAATTATTTCATCCTTTATGTTCTCATCAGAAATGTTTTTCCGTCTATATCTATTCCTTAAAGCAATTGCAACAGATTTCTTGGCTTCATCCTGACTAATTATATATTTATCAAGTTCCGCAACAACCTCTTTAGGAGTTAAATCACTCATTATTATCATCATCTCCTATAGTATCAACAGAAATATTTTTATTAGTATAAATACAGATATCAGCTGCAATTTCCAGAGATTCTCTGGCAATCTCGGCAGCTGAAAGATTAGAGTTATGAGCCATAAGGGCTTGAGCTGCAGCCCTGGCATAGGAACCTCCTGAACCGATAGCAATAAAGTCATGATCAGGTTCAATAACATCACCAGTACCTGATATCAATAATAACTTTTCCTGGTTGGCAACAATCAGCAGTGCCTCTAATTTCCTCAACATCTTATCAGTACGCCATTCTTTAGCCATTTCAACAGCAGATCTCTCTAGTTGTCCATGATACTGCTGTAATTTGCCTTCAAACTTTTCAAACAGAGTAAATGCATCTGCAGAGGTACCGGCAAAACCGGCAAGAATACTATCATTATACAGTCTTCTAATCTTTCTAGCGCCGGCTTTCATAACAGTATCTCCAAGAGTTACCTGGCCATCACCGGCAATAGCAATCTCTGATTTATATCTAACCGCAATTATAGTCGTAGCTGAAAAATCGTGCTTACTCAAAATACCACCTCACAAAATTGTCATATGATTCAAAATTGTTTTTCATCTCTTTAATATTAACATATTATTTTTTCAAATGTCAAGACAACTCTTAACAAAATAAATTTAATTATCATTATTAAATTATATTATAACACATTAGATAAACTTTTCCCAATTTAAAAACTTAAAAAACTGACCGGAAAAACCGGCCAGCATAATAATTAAATATTATAGCTGTCTTTAATCCTCTCCAGGCTCTCAAGGGCAAACTCAGAACGCCTTCGGTTCCGCTCCCTTTTATCCTTTATCTCTTCATCAAGTTCAGGTAAAAGTCCAAAATTTATCTTCATCGGCTTAAAATCAACCTTATACTCATCAGTTATATAATTGGGCAAAGCTCCAATTGCAGTCTCTTCAGGAAAAATAATTCCATCTTCCCCATTAACCATCCTGGCAGCATTAATACCAGCAACCAGTCCTGATGAGGTCGATTCAATATAGCCCTCAACACCGGTTATCTGCCCGGCAAAGAAAATATTAGGATTATCCTTAAACTGATAGGTCGGCTTTAAGAATAAAGGTGAATTCAAATAGGTATTTCGATGCATTACGCCATGTCTAACAATCTCAGCACCCTCTAAACCTGGTATAAATTCTAACATCTTATCCTGTTCGCCCCATTTTAGCCGGGTCTGAAAACCAACCAGATTATATAAAGTCCCCTCTTTATTATCCTGGCGAAGCTGCACAACAGCATGGGGCTTCTTCCCGGTCCTGGGATCCTTTAAACCAACAGGTTTTAAAGGCCCATATAATAAAGTCTTCCGACCTCTTTTAGCCATAACCTCAATCGGTAGACAGGCCTCAAAGTAGGCATCATCTTCAAATTCTCTCGGCAGGCTTATCTCTGCCCGCAAAAGAAAATCCCAGAATTCAAAAAACTCTTCCTCATTCATCGGAGCATTCAGATAATCACCGGCCCCATCATCATATCTGGAGGCCTTAAAAACAATATCATAATTCAAACTATCTGCAGCAACAATTGGAGCTGCAGCATCATAAAAGTAGAGATAATCCTCACCAGTTAATGCCTTAATAGCCTCGGCCATTTTATCAGAAGTTAAAGGCCCGGTGGCTATCACAACCGGCCTATCCACTGGAATTTCAGTCACTTCTTCTCTAATTATCTCTATATTATCATTGGACTCAAGCCTGGCCTTTATATCCCTGGAAAAAGCCTCCCGATCGACAGCCAGAGCCCTGCCAGCAGGTAATGCATTGGCATCAGCAGCTGTCATAATCAAAGAATCAAGCTGCCGCATCTCCTCTTTTAATAACCCGGCAGCATTGGCCAGGCCATCGGCTCTAAAGGAATTACTGCAGACAAGCTCAGCCGGCAGGTCAGTATGATGGGCCGGACTCTTAACTCCAGGCCGCATCTCATATAATTTAACCTTAATCCCCCGACTGGCCAGCTGCCAGGCAGCTTCACTGCCGGCCAGACCTGCACCAATCACCATAACCTCTTTCATATCAACCACCTACCTGCTAGATTTATCTACTTTCTTTATATCCACAGCTCTTATTTACACATTTCAAATGATCGCCATCTTTTTTAGTTCGTTTCTCGACCATAATTCCGCCACATTCAGGACATTTCTTCTCGCTCGGCTTATTCCAGAGCACATACTCACAGTCTGGATAATTGCTACAGCCATAAAAAGTCCTGCCTTTCCGGCTTTTCCGCTTAATTATCTCGCCCCCATCACAGGAAGGACAAGCAACACCGGTCTTTTCAACATAAGCTTTAGTATTCTTACAATCAGGATAAGCTGAACAGGCCAGAAACTTCCCATAACGGCCATATTTAACAACCATCGGACTGCCACATTTCTCGCAGACCTCATCAGTCTCCTCAACAATATCAACAGATTCCATCTCTTCCCTGGCAGTCTCAAGCCTATCAGAGAAAGGATTATAGAATTCAGCCAGAAGCTTATTCCACTCAAATTCCCCTTCTTCTATCTGATCAAGCTTATTTTCAATCTTGGCAGTAAACTCTACATCAGTCACATCAGGGAAATATTCAACTAAAAGATCAGTCACAATAAAGCCAAGCTTTGTCGGCTTTAAGCTCCTTCCATCCTTTTCAACATATTCCCTGGATATAATAGTCGAGATAGTTGGCGCATAAGTTGACGGACGGCCGATTCCCTCTTCCTCTAATGTCTTAACCAGGCTGGCCTCAGTATATCTTGGAGGTGGCTGAGTGAAATGCTGTTCAGGAATAATATCCTCAACAGGCAACTTCTCGCCTTCCTCTAATACAGGCAACTCCTCCCGGTCATTACCATTATAAGAAAGAACTCTCATAAAACCTGGAAACTTAACCTTAGAACCACTGGCTCTAAAGAGATACTTTTCCCCAGCCTTAAGATTTACAGTATAAATCTCATAAACAGCAGGAGCCATCTGACTGGCAACAAACCGTTCCCAGATCAACCTGTATAACTTCTCCTGGTCCTTACTCAAATATTTCTTTATCTTATCAGGAGTCCGCTGAACACCAGTAGGCCTGATAGCCTCATGGGCATCCTGGGCACTATCAGAATTCTTAGTCTTCCGTTTCTTATTTTTATAATATTTATCGCCAAATTCATCCATTATATAGCTTTTAGCATCGTTAGCAGCTTCCTGAGAAATCCTGGTACTGTCACTTCTAATATAACTGATCAAACCCACAGTACCCTCGCCGCCAACTTCAATACCTTCATATAATTGCTGGGCAATAAACATCGTCTTTTTAGCAGAAAAATTCAATAAAGTCGATGCTCTCTGCTGCAGCGTACTGGTAGTAAACGGCGGATAAGGATTCCTTTTCCGATTCCGTTTTTTCACCTTGCTGACAACAAAATCTTCCTTTTCAATCTCAGCAACAGCATTCTTAGCATCATCTTCATTATCAATATTAAACTTCTTATTATCAATTCTATAAAGATCAGCAGAAAACTTCTCTTTATCCTTCTTTAAATTTGCAGTGATTGACCAGTACTCATCAGGTTCAAAAGCCTCAATCTCCCGTTCCCGCTCACAGATTATCCGCACAGCAACAGTCTGAACCCTACCGGCAGAAAGACCTTTCCGGACTTTCTTCCAGAGTAAAGGACTCAACTTATAACCAACAAGCCTATCAAGTACCCGGCGTGCCTGCTGGGCATCGACTAAATCATCATTAATCTCCCGTGGAGCCTTCAACGCATTGGTAATAGCATTTTTAGTTATCTCATTAAAGACAACCCTATTTTCACCATCATCAAGCTTTAAAGCTCTGGCTAAATGCCAGGAGATAGCCTCACCTTCCCTATCAGGGTCAGTAGCCAGCAGAACATCCTTACTTTTCTTAGCCTCTTTTCTCAACTTTTTCAAGACTTTGCCTTTGCCCCTGATTGTAATATAATGAGGAGCAAAATCATTATCTATATCTACACCTAATTTACTTTTCGGTAAATCAATTACATGGCCCATAGACGCTTCTACCCTGTATTTTGAACCCAGAAACTTGCCAATAGTCTTGGCCTTTGCTGGAGACTCAACAATTACAAGGGTTTTTTTCTTCTTGGTTGCCACGGTCACACCTCCAAAAATTTTGTTTATATTTACACAGTATAATATTATATTGGTTTTAGGAGGTTTTGTAAACCCTTAAAATAATAATTGTGTCCATTATCCCTGGCAATTACCCCTTTAATTTCCAACTTAACCAAAGCAGCATTAAGCTCTGCTATATCAATATTTATAAGCTTTGAAATCTCCTCATAATTTAGTTCAATATTATCAGTAAAAATTTTTATTAATTTATTTTCAGAATCAGTCAAATCAGGCAAATCTTCAGATTTTAATTCTTCAGTCACCCTATATTCCTGTCCGACACCAGAAATCACAGTTAAAATATCATCAACAGACGTCACTAGCTGAGCACCTTTTTTAATCAAATCATTGGTACCCCGGCTACTTCTGGCATAGATATCCCCTGGCACAGCCATCACATCACGATTCTGGTCTAAAGCCAGATTAGCAGTAATCAAAGAGCCACTCTTTTTAGCAGCCTCAACAACCAGTACTGCCTGGCTCAATCCACTAATAATCCGATTCCGTCTCGGAAAATTTTCAGCCTTGGGCGGTTCATCTGGTGGAAATTCAGATAAAATAACCCCATTCTCAGGAATCTGCCTGTAGAGATCCCGATTAGTCGCAGGATACTCATAATCATGGCCAGAGCCCAGGACAGCCACAGTCTTTCCACCGGCATCCAGAGCAGCCCTATGGGCCATCCTGTCAATACCCTTAGCCAGTCCGCTAACAATCACCACACCTCTGGCAGCCAGCTGCGAGCTCAACTCCTCAGTAGCCCGCTTGCCATACTGCCTGAACTTCCTGGAACCAACAATTGCCACCGAAAACTTAAAATCAGGTATCTCACCTCTGTAAAATAAGACCGGCGGCGGATCATAAATATCAGTCAATATATCTGGATACAGCTCATCATCAAAGGTAATAAATTTAATTTCCCGCCTCTTTAAATCATCAGCATATTCCAGCAGATCAACTTCATTTCGAATCCGCTTATACTCCTTGCCTGCATAATCACTAAATCTCGTCCTGACCCAGCTCTCACCTAAATTCCAGATCTTTACCGGATCATAATTATAATTCTCCAGCTCCCGCTTTAACCTTAAAGGCCCAATCCCCTTAACTAACGCCAGCCCCAGCCAGCTCATCCTCCGTTCCAGCCCGTAACTCATCGCCTCAACCCCTAACAGATATTTTAGATAAAGCCCATTACCAGCACCTTCCATTATATAATACTATATTTTTACAATACAAGCAATATATAATCACGAAAACCTCCAGAAAAAATTTCTCTGGAGGTTCACCTATCTATTAAAGGTATTCAGTATTCAGCATTAATAAAACTCAATCTCTGCCTGAATTCTAGTCGAAATCGAAATCATCCCAGGCTCTATCGCCGGCATACTGGCAGCAGCATCCATCATCATAACCTCAGACCTGAAAGGCCTGTAATAGCCATCAGAATCCTCATTAACCTGAAGGTTAACAAAATCATAGTCCTCGCCATCAAACTCGCCTATAATCCGCTCAGCCTTGTTTTTAAGCGACTCTACAGCTCTGGCAGTAACCTCTGCCTGCACCTCACTGGTATCAGCCAGTGAATAATTAATATTATTAATCCTATTAACACCAGAACCAATAGCAACATCAATAACTTCTGCAACTCTATCAATATCATCAAGTTTAACCCTTATCCGATTGGTAACCCTGTACTCATCATCATAATAAGAAACTCTATACTCTAAAGTCTCAAGCTCCATCAAATCAAGCTCTTCCAGCGCAGTCATAACCTCTCCAGTTACCTGATTCGATTCATTATAGGCATCATCAAGTATCTCATCATGAATCTCCACAGCCAGAATAATCTCAGCCTGATCAGGCATAACCTCCATCTCATAACTTTCACTTAAGTTAAGTCTGGTTGTTGCCCTGGCCTCTTCCTCAGCCGGGACCATCTCTGTATTCTCAACAACTACAGTCTTATCAACAACATCCTCAACTTCTTCCTCTTCTTCTACAACATCGCCAGTCATAGCCGGTTCTGGAGCCTCCGGGCTGGTACCAAACCAGTCAGCATCATAATTTACAATTACCAGCAGAGCAAAAACTAAGACCAGACCAATAATAATATAATATAACTTTTTCTGCATAAAATCCCCTCCATTCATTAAACTTCAAGGTCTTTCCAGTCACCTAATCTAAATCTATAAAAAACATAACTGCTCCGCATTACCCAGTCAACAACCATGGCAATCCAGGCACCGGCAACCCCAAATCCAAAAACATTAATTAAGATATAAGCAACACCTAAACGGCCAATCCAGCTGGAAATCGCTGTACTGTAAAAGACAGATTTAGTTTCGCCAGCACCTCTTAAACCACCGGCAAAGATAAACTGTGAACCCATTGGTATCTGAGCAATCGCAGCAATCCTTAAACATAAAGCCCCAATTCTAATAATCTCTGGATCATTACTGTATAACCTGACAAGCTGCTCAGGGAAGATCAAAAAGACAACTGCCATTAAGCCCATAAACATCGCCCCGAGCTTCCAGGCCTCATAGCCACTCTGCTCAGCCTGGTCCTTTTTTTCTGCTCCTAAATTCTGGCCAACCAGAGTAGTTGCCGCCACAGCAATGCCAAATCCAGGCATATAAGAGATAGACTCCACATTAATCGCAATCTGATGAGCAGCAAAGGCCACAGTACCTAAACCAGAAACAACCCGGACAAAGAAGATCTGAGCCGTTCTCATAACCATCTGCTCCATGGCAGCCGGCATCCCAATCTTCATAATCCGCCTGATCCTATCAATATCAAATTTAAAGAAACCTTCTTTTAATACAGTAACTGTCGCATCATCTCTAAAAACATAAATCAAAAGCACAATTCCCCCGAATCCCCGGGATAAACTGGTGGCAATAGCAGCCCCATTTAAGCCTAGCTCTGGAGCCCCAAAATGACCAAATATCAAAGTATAATTCAAGAATATATTAAATAGATTAAGCACAAAATTAACCTTCATCGGAGTTTTAGTATTGCCGGCACCCCTTAAAGCCGCCGTCAACACAAACCCTAAAAACATAAAGATCAATCCAGGTACCAGCCAGCGGATATAGGAAGTCCCTAAGGGCACAACTTCAGCTTCAGCCCCCATAAACCGGATAACCGTCTCAGCACCTGCAAAAAACAGAATCGAAACAAATACCATAATAACACTGACTGCCAGCAGCGACTGCTGCAGGGTCTTGCCAGCCTCCCACTCATCGCCAGCCCCAATATGCCTGGCAACTAAAGCAGTCGTACCAACACTAATAGCCATCCCAAAGGCCATCGAGAAAAATAACGGCTGCATAGAAAGCCCAATTGCAGTAATAGCAGCAGCTCCAAGCCGGCCAACCATCATCATATCAACAACCTGGGTTACTGTACCTAAAGCCTGCTCCACAATCACCGGCCAGGCCAGTTTCAATATTACCTTTTTCGATGATGAATCCTCCCCGGTAACTAAATCCGAGACCTCACCCTTCTTATACCTCCGCATAAACAAATCGACTCCAGTCATATAATACCATGTTTTAATCCTACCATAACATAGTATATTTGCAAAAGCTTAAACTGTCAAGCATTATTACCAATGCAAAAAGACCGACCCGGTAAGTCGGGTCAGCCTCACTGCAATATATTCTATTCTGCTTTAATATTCTTCAAGATGATACCATTCTGCATCATCAAGCCAGGTATTTGGCCGATTAACCATAGTTATTATATTATCAAGAATCGCCTCATGCTTCTTCTCCTCAGCAGAAAGTTCATTAAATACCCGCTCAACAGTCTTATTATCAGACTTTTCTGCATGTTCCTTATAAAAATTCTTACTCTTTGTCTCTAAATCCTTGGCCTTCTTATAGATATCCACCTGATCCTCAGGCATTAAAGAACTCTCATCAAAATTCTCAGCAATCTTATCAAAAGCCTCCTTAGCCCGCATATTAATATCAGATTTCACACTATCAACATTCCGGTCATCAGCTAAAGCCTGAACGATCTTTTCATGCTTGGCCTCTTCAGCAGCCAGCTCCTTAAAGACACTCTCTAAAGTCTTATCATCAGTACCACTTGCACATTCCTCATAAAACTCCCGGTTCTCTTTCTCAAATTCAAGCGCAAATTTATAAATATCCTGCATACTAATTCCCTCCTAATTTAATTTTAGTCAGACCAAAACCATTAACAGCTCAAGAAAATTATTTAAGCTTAAGCAAACTCCTGCATCAGATCATCATATTCAGCCGGCTCCTTATAATCCTTCACAAAACTATCTGAGAGCCAGTCAAACTTGCTCCTGAAGGGCTTCCTGGCATCATTTCTATAAATAATACCTAAAGGTATATCATCGCCCCATTCTTCAGCCTTTTCAACAGCAGCCTTATAATCAGTCGGGTCATAATCATCATCTAATAAATATGACCGCTCCTTATACCATTGATAGGTGTTAACCTTATTAAATGTCACACAGGGCTGTAAGATATCAACCAGTGCATAACCCTCATGTTCAATAGCAGCCTGCATCATCTCAATCAGGTGGTCCTGGTTGCCAACAAAGGCCCTGGCCACAAAACTGGCCCCCATGGCCACAGCAAACTTTATCGGATTAAAAGGTGCAGCAGTAATCCCATAAGGTTGCACCTCAGTCTTTATCTCCTCACCAGTAGTCGGCGAAGCCTGGCCCTTTGTCAGACCGTAAATCTGATTATCATGAACAAAATGGGCAATATCAGGATTCCTCCGGATATTATGGAGAATATGATTGCCACCTTCCCCATAGGTATCACCATCACCAGATTCAACAATAACTTTCAACTCAGGATTAACCATCCTAAAACCAAGTGCCGGCGGTAGAGCCCTGCCATGAAGCCCATTAAAGCCATTAACCCGTATATAATGAGGCATCTTAGCAGCCTGGCCAATTCCAGTAAACATCGCAACCCTATCCGGAGTAATATCCAGACCAGCCAGCGCCTCAGCCAGGGATTTCCTTAAAGGAAAGTTCCCGCAACCCGGGCACCAGGCAGTTTCACGATCAGCATCAAAAATATTCTTATCAACCATTAAGAGATCACCTCTTCTTCCAGTTCTCTAACCAGGCCATCAACATTAAATGGACGGCCATCATATTTCAAGATTCTATGATCAACAGTCAAACCAGTCTCAGCCTGAATCAAACTTGCCAGCTGACCGGTTGAATTACCCTCAACCACAACCAGCTTCGTATCATAACTCCGCTGCTTTTCAAGCTCAGCAGTCGGCAGCGGCCAGATATCAGAAAAACTCAGCATACCAATCGAATGGCCATTACCATTTAGCCGGTCCATAGCCTCCTTTAAAGCCCCATAAGTCGAACCAAATGAAACCAGCATATAATCAGGCTTATCCGGCCCGATATAAAGCGGCTCCTCATTATCTTCTCGCTTCATCTTCTCAAACTTGGCATTCCGCTTATCGACCATCTTAACCCTGGTCTCACCATCTTCAATAATAAAGCCATTCTCATCATGCTCATCACTATCAAGCAGCACAACCTCGCCTTCAAGCTGGCCAGGATAAGCCCTCGGTGAAATCCCATCCTCAGTTAGCTCATAACGCTTATATTCCTTATCCTCAGGCCATTCATTCTCATCGACAAGGTTTCTATCTATCTTAAGCTCATCAAGCTTAAATTCAGGTATAGTCGCCCCTGCATCAGCCAGATAGGCATCAGACAGAATAATTACTGGTAATTGATACTTATCAGCAATATTAAAGGCCCTGAAAGTCTGATAAAAAGCATCTTCCTGGTCTCTCGGGGCAATCACCTTCAGCGGAAACTCACCCTGAGAAGCATTAATCACAAATGAAAGATCTCCCTGCTCAGTTCTGGTCGGCAGTCCAGTCGCCGGCCCAGGCCTTTGCACCTCAGCAATAACCAGCGGAGTCTCCATAATTCCAGCCAGGCCTAAACCCTCAGCCATCAATGAAAACCCACCACCAGAAGTACCAGTCATCGCCCTGGCTCCACCAAATGACGCACCAATAGCCATATTAATCGCTGCAATCTCATCTTCAGCCTGCTCCACAGCAATTCCTAGCTTATCCTGTCTTGAAGCCAGATAATTTAAAATACTGGTAGATGGAGTCATCGGATAAGCAGCATAAAACTGAACCCCGGCAGTTGCTGCTCCAAAGGCAATCGCCTGATTACCATTAATATATAAACCTTTAACATCGCCATCAGGCAGCTCACAATCAAAAGTCGTATCAACCTTCTCATAAGCGGCATCTAAAAGCTTTACGTTATCATCATAAATATCGCCTTCACCAAACTTTTCCTTTATAACATCCTTTAAAGCATCCAGAGGAAGTCCAAGCAGTTTCCAGGCATAGCCTAAAAAGACAGTATTAACAGCCTTCGGATTAACCTCCTTGGCCATCTCTTTAGCCGGAACCTGCATGTAATCTAAATCCTTATCGCCATCAAAAAGAATAACGCCATCATCCTTAACACTATCCTGATGAATATCAACGCCATCCTCATTTAAAGCAATCAAAATATCAATCTCTTCAACCGGTCCGGCAACCTTTTCATCGCCAAACCTTATCTGCATAAAATTATGGCCGCCACGAATCCTTGACATATAATTCTTAGAACTAAAAACCGAAAATCCCAGCCTGTGCAAAGATTTACCGATTATCTGATCCACAGTCTTAAGTCCCTGACCGGCCTCACCGGCAACAACTATATTAATATCCAAAAGAATCACTCCTCGACTTATTGATTTCTTAGAAACTCCAGATTAGCCTTCATAAACGCCGGCAGATCAGCAGGCGCTCGTGAAGTAATAATATTGCCATCAACAACAACCTCTTCATTTACCCAGTGAGCACCAGCATTAACCAGATCATCTCTAATAGCCGGAGTTGAAGTCAACTCAACATCCTTAATTACATCAGCAGAAGCAAGCACCCAGCCAGCATGACAGATAGCAGCCACCAGGCCATTATTCTTAGCCTGATACCTGACCAATTTAAGCACATTCTCGCAGCGCCGGAGATAATCAGGTGCATAACCACCTGGCACAATCACACCGTCATAGTCAGCAGGGTCAATATCCTTCGCCTTATAATCAACCTCTAACGGATAACCCTCTTTACTGCCACATTCAGTACAACCATCATCCCGGCCAATCACATCAACAATTACACCGGCCTCTCTCAATCGCAAAATCGGATACCAGGCCTCCAAATTCTCATAATAATCCTCAGCCAGTACAGCAACCTTCTTTTTCAAATCAGTCACTTTAAATACCCTCCTTCTTTGTCGCTCTAATTATTAGAGGAAATGACTCCCGGGGCTCAAACTCACCGCCTCGAAAATCACCAAAACTCTCAATCTCAGCAAATCCGCTCTCCGCAAGCAGCGAAATAAAAGCCCTGCTCTTCAGCGGATAAAGGGGCACAGAATTCTTATATTTCTGCTCATCTTTAGTCCCCTTATTAACAATCAACTCAGTCTTAAAATCGATTCGACCATCATCCTTGCAGTCATAATGGCGAATAAACTCAACACCTGCCTCCTCGTTGGTAATAGTTGGCAGACCATCGACCTCATTATCCAGCACCCGGTCATAATTAACAATCTGCACAACCAGCTTACCGCCACGATGCATAACCCGGTTAATCTTCTTAATCATCGTCGAAATCTCCTGTTCATTACTCAAATGAACCAGAACATTCCCCAGGCTGTAAACACCAGAAAAATAAGGCTTCGAATAAAAAAGATCAAGGTCACGCATATCAAGCTTCTTATATTCAATCGAAAGATCAGCATCAGCCGTCTTATCCCTGGCCCTGGCAAGCATGGCCAGCTCATAATCAATCCCGACAGGTTTAAACCCCTCCTGCCTCATCTTGATCGTATAACCACCTGTACCACAACCAATATCAAGCAGAGAGGCCCCATCAGGAAGCTCACTAAAAGAATCCTTTAAAAACTCAACCTTCCCATCTTTAACAGGAAAGATCTCATCATAAAAGCGATTGAACTCCTGATAAAAGGCCATCTTATCCCCCCATTATTTTACTCAGGCTGTTTATAAGTCTTTCTATCTTCCCATTCTTCCTTCTTACCTTTATTCCACTCCGATACCGGAGATAAATAACCAACAACCCGTGAATATACTTCGCATTTCTGTTTTTTAGCCATTTTAATAGCCTCCTTTTTATTTATATCATCAATATCTAACCAAATAAAACTTATATAAATCGATAAATCTTATAAATCCTGCTAAATATTATCTCTAATTCTTACCTCTTCTATATATTTCTCTGCTAACACTTTAAACTCCTGCAAAACTTCATGACTAAATGGACTAATTTTACTAAAGTAGTCAACTAAAACCTCTTCAGGCCGAAAATTCTGGATAACATACCTGTCAAATGACCGCTCAGCCAGCTCCCTGGCAATCACCTCAATATCCTGATGCCTGATCAACTCAGGCACAACAGTCGTCCGAACCTCAACTTCAAGCTCGCCATTATCCCTGGCCTCAGTCAGAATATTGCCAGTCCGCATCAATCGCTCCCTGGCATCGCCATCACCGCCAGGGTCGCCAAGCTCATCATAGCGACCGGCCGGCAGCTTATAATCCCAGGCCACCAGATCAAGCAAGCCAGCCTCAACCAATTCTTCAAGCCGATCAGGCAACATCCCATTGGTATCAAGCTTCACCAGCAGATCAAGCTCCTTAACCCTGCCGATAAAATCCTTTAAACCTGGCTGGAGCAGCGGCTCACCGCCGGTTATTGATACACCATCAATAAAGCCAGCCCGCTCCTCAAGAATCTCCAGAATATCGTCCTCGTAATAGTAATTCTTCATCTCGCCATCAATCAACTCATGGTTATGACAGTACGGGCACCGGAGATTACAGCCAGCAGTAAAGAGCACAGTTGCAATCTGATCAGGAAAATCAATCAGACTGGTCGGCTGTATCCCGCCAAACCTGACCCCGGCCATCTATCTGGCAGCTCCAGAGTCAGACTCAGCATTCCCGGCAGCACTGCCAGCAGCATCATTTCCAGCAGCTTCAGCCTCACGCTCACATTTAGGACAGTAATAATGCTCACCGGCTAAATACCCATGCTCCGGGCAAATGCTAAAGGTTGGAGTTAAAGTATAATACGGCAGTGAAAAATTCTCAGCAATCCGTTTTACAATTTTCTTGGTAGATTCAATACTGTCAACCTTTTCACCGAGGAAACCATGGAAAACAGTTCCACCGGTATACTTAGTCTGCAGGTCATCCTGCAGTGTCAGCGCCTCAAAGATATCACTGGTCTCGCCAACAGGCAGGTGGGTCGAGTTAGTATAATAAGGATCAGCATCATCCTCAACAACCCGCTCCTGGTTGGCAGCAATTATCTCATCGCCAAACTGCTGTCTATCAAGCCTGGCCAGCCTGTAAGAAGTACCCTCAGCAGGAGTGGCCTCAAGATTATAGAGATCACCGGTCTCATCCTGATAATCAGCCATCCGTTCCTTCATCAATTCCATAACTTCCTGAGAAAACTCCTGGCCCTCCTCAGTTGCAATACTGACACCGAGGAAATTCTCAACCGACTCATTCATGCCATTAATCCCAATCGTATTAAAGTGGTTCTTCCAGTACTCACCAAACCGGTCATAAATATTTCTCAGATAAAACTTGGAATAAGGATAAAGCCCGTTATCAGCCATATTCTCAAGCAACTTCCGCTTCGTCTCCAGGCTCTCCCTGGCAGCATCCATCAACTCATAGACCCGCTCGATATAATCAGCCTTATCCTCAGCCAGATACCCGATTCTCGGCATATTTAAAGTCACAACTCCAATCGAACCAGTCATCGGATTGGCCCCAAAGAGCCCGCCACCTCTTTTTCTTAATTCACGGTTGTCTAACCTGAGGCGACAGCAGTTATGGGTAATATTGCCATCAGAATGCACAAAATAATGATTCTTCTCAAGCTCAATATCATAAAACTCCTGCTGATAATCAAGCTCCTCACTGACAATACCTTCAATGCCAGCAATCTCATATTCCTTATCACTTAACTCTCCATCAAAACTATCACCGGCAAGAATAGTATCTCCATTCTCCATTACTAATAAAGAATCTTCCTCAACAATATCCTTGGCCTGTCTGGTTACAATCCCATCCCCAGTATAAACAGCAACTAAATGATCAGCCGAAACCTTCATCGTCTTGCCATCATTGGCAGTAATAGTAACCAGCCTGTCATCTTCTATCTTCAAGAATTTATCAATCCTGGCCCATTCCAGTTCACCAGTTTCAGGATCAAGTGAAATAGCCTCAATATCAGCAGATGGCTTAAACCATTCATCATCAAGCCTCTCGCCGGCAAACTCCTCAGCCAGCTCGCCGATACTATATTTCTTTATCTCTCCATCAACCTTTATCATAATCGCCTCTTCAGGATGCAGACACATCGATCTGGCATCCTCCGGATCCATATCAGAATTAATAAAATTAGAAAAGTAGGGAATCCCGTATTTAGCAGTCATCTCCCAGACCGGATCCAGCACCGGATTATCCCATTCAAAATCAGAAGTAATATTATAAGTCGGAATCGGAAAAGAAAACATCCTGCCCTTGGCATCACCGGAAATCATCAGCTCGGCAAAAGCCCTGTTTAACATATCCATCTCTTCCTGGAACTCACTATAAGTCTTCTCCATCCTCTCGCCGCCAATAATCACCGGCTCATCCTCAATAAACTTCGGAACCTTTAAATCCATTGTAATATTGGTGAATGGCGTCTGAAAACCAACCCTGGTCGGCACATTAATATTATATAAAAACTCCTGCATGCACTGCTTAACTTCCTCGTAATCCAGCCCATCATAATGGATAAATGGCGCCAGATATGTATCAAAATTAGAAAATGCCTGGGCACCGGCAGCCTCACCCTGGAGCGTATAGAAAAAGTTAACAACCTGTCCCAGCGCAACCTTAAAATGCTTCGGTGGGCCACTCTCTATCTTACTCTCAACCCCCCTGAATCCAGTCAACAGCAGGTCCTGCAGATCCCAGCCACAGCAGTACACACTCAGATTCCCCAGGTCATGGATATGCAAATCGCCATCCATATGGTAATCCCTTATCCTATCAGAATAAATCTCCTGGAGCCAGTACTGGCCGGTAATCTCCGAGGCAATATAATTATTTAAACCCTGCAAAGAAAAGCTCATATTCGAATTCTCATTGACCTTCCAGTCAGCTTTTTCCAGATAGCTATTCATCGCCCCAATTGCATCATTAAAGAGCTTTTTAGTATCCCTTAACTTGCTATGTTTCTCTCTGTATAAAATGTAAGATTTAGCAACCTCGGCATGGCCCTTCTCAATTAATACCTTCTCGACCAAATCCTGTACCTGCTCAACGTCAGGCATCGCATCGCTATCCTTATAAAAAATCTTTAAATACGATAGCACCTCATTGGTAACTTCCTTGGCAATCTCTTCAGCTCCGTCAACCTCAGCCGCCTGAACAGCCTTCTCCACAGCAGCAAAAATCTTATTCGGATTAAACTCAACCTCTTCGCCATTTCTCTTTCTGATATACTTAATTGTCATCATTCTCCTCCTTGCTATTATTACTCATAACGCCACCATCTAAACCATCATCACTATCCAAACTCTCATTATCAACATCTATACTTGCTAGCTCCAGCCTCTCTCGATGCTGGAAAAAACCATCAAATAAAGTCGTAACAAGCTCCAGCGCCAGGTCATCCCTGACAGCCCTGGATAATAACTCATTCTGCTTCAAAAAGTCAGGAATCTCCTTAAAATCAAGCTCCAGGCCGGTCTGATACCGCTTTTCAATCATCCTGACAAACTCGGAAAAATCATAGATCTCATAGGGCTCAATCTCCAGCTTGGCCGCCAGCACCTCTAAAGCAGCTATCAGCAACTCCCGGTAGCCAACAGTCTCATCAAGCTCTAACAATCCCTGCAGTCTGGGAATTATCTTCTCAAAGAGCAGCCGCCTTGCCGGAAAATCCTTGCAGCCAAGCAAACGCCCGGCCTCCAGCACCGAGGCATTGTCAATCGTCTGCCATAGCTGAAAATAATAATCCTCGTCTTCATCGGCCCGAATATAATAATTGGTTCCCTTAAGATTCTCATAATGCCGCCAGGTATCAAGATAGCCCAGCCTGATATTATGCTCAATCCGCTCAGGCACAAACTCCAGCACCCGGCCTAAATCCTCAGTCGGCCCGATATACTGCACCGATACCGAAACCTCATCATCAACTGGCCTAATCCGCCCTGAACCATAAGTCCTGATAGCAATAATCTCATTGTAACCCCTGCCAGCCAGCATATTTATCGGCAAATTATCATGAACAGCTCCGTCAATAAACCGCTTGCCATCCAGCTTCTCCCCCTTAAATGCCGGCAGATAGGAACTGGCAATCAAATACTCCACTAGCTTACCCTCAGGAATATCCTCAATAAAAAGCTCTAAAGGCTCAAAATCAGTCAGTGAATATGTAACCAGACCAAAATCCAGCTGACTGCTTCGAACCTTGTCTTCATCAACAAACTCATCTAAATATCTTCTTATATGCTCAACATCAATCCCCTTATTTTCAAAGATATTTTTTATCCTGCCAAAAATTCTACCAAAATTATTTCTATCTAAATTCAAATTCATCAGATCAGAAAGATCCTCAGTCGACATTTTAAAGATCTCCTCCGGATCAATAGCCATCCAGAGATCCTTCGCCTTCTCAAAATCACCCTGAGCAATCATTGCGCCATTAATAGCACCAATCGAAGTCCCGGTGATTCCAGATATTTCAATATCCATCTCCAGCAGCGCCCTATAAGCACCTAACTGATAAGAGCCCTTAGCTCCACCACCTTCAAGGACCAGTCCACGCATAAGCACCCCACCCCACTATATATTGTGTGAATTAACCTGCTATCACTAATAATACCACAAAATAAGCAAATAATAAACCCCAAAACAAATAATTTTATCAATTACTTTTCGACAATTTTCCAACCCGGGTTAGACCTATCTAGACCTTTCCAGAAAATATTACAAAAGCATAAAATTATAATATTTATGAACAAAAAAATAACCGACTATATAATTTCTATCCACTCAGGATATATAGTCGGTCTAATCTTAATACGCTATAAATACGCTCATTCTTCGGTCCGGCTTCGGTTCAGCTTCGCTCTAGATTCCCTATAGATTCGGTTCAGCTTCGCTATAGATTCGCTCTAGCTACCCTCAAGGGCCAAAATTTCTCTATACTCAATACAAGTATCCTCCACAACTGCTCCAGGTTTCCTCCGGGAATGCTCCGGGAATGCTCCGGGTCTCCTCCGGGATTGCTCCGGCTCAAGTCCAGTCCAAACCCGGCCAGAACCCACTCCTGGCCCCAATCAGCTCTGGTTCCACAATAAATAACATAATTTACCAGCAAACATCGCCCGCCAGCACCTCACTAAACCTATCACAGATCACCAATAATAACGTTATCTAATTATATCACCAGAGCCAGCCAGAGTAAATAGCCCCCTGGTGCATCTAATAAAAATTACTCACTTTCTTTCACAGAAAGATTAATCTCAAAATCACCAATCTCAGTCTCCAGCGGAATCACTAAAGCCTGATCATTCGCCATCGAAAACGACTTGTTCTTCCCGATCATAATCTGCGGAGAAACAATATCACAATCAAAATCATTCTCAGCCAGATATGTAGTCGCATTTCCACTGATTATATTGGCAATCTCACCAACAGCAGACGAGACAAACTTATCAATCTCATCCATCTCCATACCAGACATAATCCTCACCATCTCCAGGGTCATCTCCTCAGAGAAACTATAATGAATCGAGCCATTCAAACTCCCTGTCAACCCGATAATCACATTGGCATCGCTGCCAACAATAGCATCATCCTCAACAAGCCTTAAATCTCCTCGAGTAACCTCAAGACCAAGCATAGTATTCAACACATCTGAAGTCGCCTGATAGATTGGATTAACAAACTCAGCTTTCATCCTACTCATCCTCCCCATCTAATGAATCAGCATAATCACTTATCTTCTGATCAGTATTGGCCACATGATTTATCAGCCAGGCCATCAACTTTCCGCTAAACTCCAGGGCTAAATCCTTCTCATAGCCCTCTTTTTCAAACTTCTCAGCAAAATCAGCAATCTCACTCTTAAACTGCTCATGAATCTCCTTATGTTCTTCTCGCTCAGGATAACCGATCTCCTCCTGATACTCCTCCTCAGAGTCAAAATGCTCCACAACATAATCACCCATAAAACTCAAAGTCTTCTTAATCTCAGGAATCTTAGGCTCCCAATCGCCATCACTCCGCAGCACAGTTATAAAATCACTCAACCGCTCAAAGAGCTCCTTATGCTGCCTGTCAACTTCCTCGACCCCTATCTTATAGGAATCTTTCCACATCATAAAAACCAACCTCCATTATAAGATTAATTACTATTATATTATAGCACCAAATCCAATGAATATAAAGTCCTACATGAGAAAAATCCTGCTTCCAAAGCAGGATCCCTCTCAAATCACAGTATCATACTGGGCTTAATCTATCTAGTATAGGGGAGAACAACCACTGTTCCAGCATTTATATCATTATTCTCAAACCGATTGGCCTCTACAATCCGCTCGGCAGTAAGTCCAGTCCGCTCAGCCAGCTCAAGCACAGTAGTATCAGTATCAACCTCATATGCCTGATTACCAGCCATCATTATACTATATTCATAACGACCATCAGCCTCATAATAACTGATATCATCTGCACTCACATTATATAAATCCATCAGATACTCATCAGAATACTGCTGGTCAGATACAAACTCAAACTCATAAATCTCAGCCCGATCATCCCGGCGGTCCATTCTGGCCCTGAAAGTTATCTGCTTAAGCTCATCCATCGCCGGCCTGTCAACAGGTCCAGTCTCTCTATCTTCAGCCTGGGCCATTATCTCAGCCATAACATCTTCAACCCGCCTGGCAGTCCGTTCCTCGGCGTCAGCATAGGCATCCTCGTCAGCATCAGCATCATCAGCATCATCTTCCTCATCAAGATCAATCGGCTGGGCCTCAACCTCGGCCTCATCATCGACATCCTCAAGATCAGTATCAACATCAGGCCTGTGGCTGTCATCGACATCCATCAGCTTATCCTCATCTATAATCCCCTGGCTGTCAAAATTAACCTCGCCATCTCTAATATCAATCACAGAATCGGCATCATCAAAGCCTTCAGCTGAAATATCAACAATCCTCGGAGTAATAAAGATAACAACCTCAGTTCTATCTCTATCCTCATCCCGGCGTCTAAAGAGATTGCCTAATATCGGCAGGTCACTTAATAGCGGCACACTTCTAATCTGCTCGCTAAAGTCATCCTGTAAGAGTCCACCAATTGCAAAGGTCTGGCCGTCTCTTAAAGATATCTGGCTCTCAATCTCTCTGGTCTGGATTACCGGCAGCAGTGCCTCTGAAGCCTCAGCACCCAGGCTGGAAACCTCAGGAGCCATATCTAAAGTAATCGTGCCATCTTTAGTAATAGTCGGTGTAAAGTTCAGCGTAATACCAACATCTCTATATTCAAACTCATCAACAACCCGTCCGGCATCAGTCTCCCGCTCGCCAACCTTTACCGGTACCTGGTCGGCAATTACCAGCGAAGCCTCTTCGCCATCAAGGGTCATCAGTCTCGGCCTGGCTAGAGTCTGGGTTGCAGATTCAGAATCAAAGAATCTAAATAACTCAGGCAGGTCCAGGTCCACACCTGTTATACTGCCATTATCATAATTAACCCCGATAGTCGTGAAATCCTGGAGTTCACCAACATCAATTCCCCGCTCTTCCAGTTGACTGTGTGATATCTCCTCAATTCTGGCCTCAAGCATCAACTGTTTCCTCGGCTGGTCAACTTCAGCAATCAGATCACTGACCCGCTCCAGCACACGCTCCTCGGCCCGGACAATCATCGTCCTGTCAGTCTGGTTCTTGCTCAGCTCAATATCATCCTCAAAATTCCTGACAATCTCCTCTAAATCATCCAGAGGCAGATAATCGACCTGAAATTTCCTGTGATCAATAACCTGTTCCCGCTCATCTAAATCAGGCAGAGCCTCGGCAATCTGCTCGACCTGTCTGGCAGGCCCTTCAAGGAATAAATTGCCATCTTCTATCCTGACATTAACAGTACCTATATCCCTGCTCCGCTCAAGCTCTTCCAACAGCTCCTCAGCCTCCAATTCCTGAGGTCTGTAGCGCTGGCTCACAGTTCTATCCGGACGGTCCAGGTCACCAATCAGGCTCTCAACATCTTCCATCTTCCGGCCCTGGCCGCTGACAATAATATCGCCAACAGACTCCCTGGCCCTCACAACTAGGTCAGGAAAGAACTCACTGAGATAATCAGAGACCTCATCGGCACTCTGATACTCAACATTAAAGACCCTGACAACCTCCTGGCTCGGCTGGTCTAAATCGCCGATAAAATCAATAACCTCGGCCAGACGGTCTTCTCTGCCAAAGAGCACAAGTCTCGCCTGCTCGCTAAGAGCCTGGGCAGAAATATCAGGATAGGCCTCAGCTAAAATTTCAACTCCCTCATCTGCCTCCAGATAACTCAACTCATATATCTCCCTGACAACCTCATCATATATGTCACCAAGCCTATCAGGTGTGGCCACAATTATAATATCATCGACGACTCTGTAATCTAAATCCTTTATGTTTAAAAGATGGGTAAATGCCTCATAAAAGCTCACATTCTCAAGCTGGACAGTCACCTCACCCTGGGCAGAATCATCGACAACGATATTTCTGCCGCTAATAACTGCCAGTGAACGGACCACATCTTTAATATCAGTAGAGCGATAATCTAAATCAATATAAGTATCGCCCATTACAGTAGTTGTAGTAAGAAATAATAATAAAAGGGGTATAATAAATAGTACTGCCTTATTCTTTATTTTCATTAAGCTCCACCTCCAACCTGCAAGTTAAAATCCTGTCCATCCCGTCTAAAGACTGCCTCACCATCAGCAAAATCAACAAATTGATAACCATCATAACTCTGTCCTGCCCTCAACAGTTCAGGTACTGCTCCATCCTCAATTATCAGTACAACTCTGCCCCCGCTTCTAACCATGCCATTTATGCTAAATTCCGGCGGACTCACCTCTTCAACTTCCTCCTCGGCCTCGGCATCAGGTGCCGGACTCGGTGCCGGTCCGGGCTCTGGCTCTCTCGGCCGCTGGTCAGCAAAGGGATTCCTTAAAAGCTGCAACTCCTCATCTAAGAGCCTCACCTCCGAGGCAAATTCACTCATCGCATCCTCAACATCAAGCTCCAGGGCACCAACCCCTGGCCCAAACCCAAGTATTAAAACAGCGATTATTATAACCGATATAAATTTAGATAATTTCATAATAATCACTCCCCGTTACTTTCTACTTCATTGCTTTCAGCTTCAATAAACTCTCGCAATTCATCTGGTTGATGGAAGAAGAAGCTCATATTAGTAGTGATCTCTTCATCATTTACAGATAAATTAAAATCTTCAACTACCAACCTGTAATCCCAGTTATCAACCATTCTAGAAAAATCTAAAATTGGAAAAAAGTTTCCTGTGAATGTCATTTGTAATGGAAGCCCGTCTTCTCTTTCTCCCTTACTGTATTCTTCGATATTCACTCCTGTTTCTTGTGAAAAAACATTTATTGCAGCTAATATCTCTTCAGGCTCTCTAATAGCCGCTTCTAATAACTCAGCTCTTTCTTCTTCTAAAGCAGCAAGTTCATCCTCTAATTCAGGTATTTGGCTAACCCTTTCCACTGCAATTGTGTGCTGATCAATTAAATCATTTATTTCATTTTGAACCATTTCTTGTTCTTCAACAATAGGTTGGTATAAAAAATAATAATATCCACCAGCTATTAAAGCTACTAAAGCAATCAATAATAATATTTTTTCTCTTCTAGATAACCTCCCTATCATATTGATTCCTCCTCATCATCAGCATCATCTTGACCAGTAATCACATCTCTGGTATGCATATTTACAGTTAAATTGAATTGGTATATATTATCTCTTTGAAATCTCTCTAAAGAAACTAATGAAAAAACATCTGATTCAAAAACATTTCCAACCATATTAAGTATTTCATTTATATTTTGTGCATGACCAAAAATTGTTAATTGTCCATTTTCATAGATGATTTCTTCAAATCCAATACCTTCTGGCAAAATAACTCCGAATTCCTGAAATGCCGGTGCTATTGCATATCTTTCAACTTCAACTTCTTCAGGTAATCTAAAGTTATCTATTTGCTCCTGGAGATCAAAGTAAACTTCTTCTTGTGGTCTGATCTCTGCCAGTCTATCTTCCCACATATTTCTTTCTCTCTCTAATCCCTGTAATTCTACATAATTCAAATAGTAATTCAAAGCTGGAACAGCTATAGCCAGAATTATTACTAAAGCAGCAGCTACCTCAAGCCAGTTAACATGTAAGCTCTTATCTTCTTCGAGTAAGTTAATTCTCATTATGAATCACCTCACTGGCAACAAGCCCTGAAGCTACAGCCATTCTGCCTTCTTCACCTGGAGAAGTACTGTTTTTAACATTAAAGCTATCATAAGGATTAATATTTACAGTCTCAAGACCCAGGTTTTCAGCTATATAATCTTTCAGGCCATATAACCTGGAGCCTCCTCCTGTTATATATAATTTTTCCAGATCTTTATTAGGGTTTCTCTCCCTGTAATATTCCATCGACCTATTTATTTCAACGAGTAATTCATCTGTTAATTTTTTCATTCTGGTCTGATGATTATTTTCTTCCGCAAAGCCTGAGACAACCATTTCAAAATCAGTCTCTTCCTCATCCTCAACTTTCTCAGGAGTAAAATCCGTTCTCTTTTTGGCCTCATCAGCCTCCTGCCAGCTCATCTCCTCATCTTTAAATATCCTGGTATAACTATTACCGGCAATATCAACAGATCTACTTAAGTAAAACTCATCACTGCTTGCTATTAATATTCTGGTCTTATTTGCACCAATATTAATTATTGCTGAATTATCATCTAAATTGTTTTGATAATTAAGCAGTGATATTAATCCTAATTCCTGCATGTTGGCAACTCTAGCTCTATAACCAATCCTTTCAAAGACTTCTCTGTAATCGTCTAAGATATGCTGGGGCATTAAAGCCAGTAAAACCTCAAAGTTTTCTTCATCCTCCTCTAAAATTAAAAAATCGGAAGCGACTCTCTCCGGGGGCAGGTTTAAATATTCCTGGACCTCCCAGTGTAATGCTTCCTCAAGCTCATTGTATGGCATGGCAGGCACTTGAACTCTTCTGACAAACTCCTGGCCAGCTGCCGGCGAAAATATTATTAAACCAGGTTTTATTCCAGCTTCATTAAATAGATCTTCAAGTTTGTTGCTAACCACTGATATGTCATCAATCTGGCCATTATGAATTGCACCATGGGGGATAGTCTCAAGACCGCTCTTTAAAACCTTGACACTATCGCCCCTGGCTTTACAATGGACAGCCTTTAAGCTATGATGACCAAAATCTACAGCAGTATATTTAACTCCTGTCAGTTTCTTCAATGGATTTCTAGGCAAGACACATCAACTCCCTATATAACAATTTATTAGTTCAATTGTCTCCAAACAATGCTATCTAATTCACCTTCAATTGGTAATGCTAAATCAATCATAGGGCCACCTTCAATATATGTCATACCGAAATTACCTGTTGTATAGACCTTATCTGCTATAACTCCACCAGTAATGTCAGCAGTTCCACTTAATTCTAATTCAGTATATGGTGCATATATATAAACATTGCCATTAATAGTACCATTTAATGTTACATTTTCATCCATTAAATATAATATTATATTAGCATCATTTTCTGTTTTTATAGTTGAATTTCCATCCAAATTGAATGAATCATCAACATATAAATGAACTGTTTCATTATAATCATTAGATTTATTTTCAGTTCCTTTTACAACAAGTTGATCATTAACACCACTATAATCAAAATTATCTGAATAAACAAATCGATGTCTATTACCTTCCTCATCAGTTGTATAATTTTCTTCTTCTTCATTGAACTCAAAAGTTTCAGCACTATCAATATCAGTGCGAATATCTTCTTCTCTTGCATTATTTAAAAAGAAAGAAGAATCTATATCAGGAAATTCTAAACCTGCTTCATAAATTATTTCTCCATCTATTTTCTCTTGTGAAATTTTATTTTTGTCAGTTTCATTAGTAGCAACATTACCTATAATCATTTCATTACCTGTATTGGTTACAGAAACATCATTTCCAGCTATAGCATTTTCAAAAAATCCACTCTGTAATTCAGTCAGAAATTGAACTTGCAACTCTATTTGTCTTTCTACTCCATTAAATTCACCAATAGACTTAAATGTCCTAGAGCCTGTTTTTTGATCCATCAAATATAAGGAAAAAGATTCATTTCCAGATTCACTGTATCCTTTATTAATAAAAGGTTGTTCAGAGTTAACATTAAGACTAGAATAATTATCATTATAAATATAATTAGATTTTAAAAATTCAACACCTGCATCAGCAGCATAAAAAGCCTGATTTCTATCTAATTCATTTCCGCTAAACCTTGTATTAAAAGTAGTTGCAGCTAATAAACCTCCAGCAAGCCCGGCAACAACAACCAACATAATCAAAACCAATATAAGTGCAGCACCATTATCATTATTAATATTTTCAAACATTTTTATATCCCTCCTCTTTATGAGAAGACTATTGCAAATATAACTTATCATTATTATTCTTCACTATAGGTAAAAACTCCTGCAAGCTTCTTATCAATTTCCTAGATTTCTAGATTTAATATTTAAATTTCTTTTTGCAGTACCTTCTTCATCACTAACAATAATTTCAAGTTTAAATATATTGCCTTCTTTATTTATTTCGAATTCATCAATAAAACCACTAAAACTTTGATCTCCAGCAAAACTTAGATCAAGATTCCCATCTACAAAAATTCCTAATGAACGATTACCTTCATTAAACACAATTTCTATATCAACATGCTCTTCTTTAGTTGGATGAAAGCCTCTAAAATTCCATGGATTCCCATTATCAAACTCGCCATCTTCATGACTAGTCATAGACCGCAAGTATCCAGCAACTTCAGTTTTAATCAGCTCAGCTTTCTGCCCTGCACTCATTCTCCTGGTACTTGAAAAAAATACGTCTGATGCTTGAATAAACATAGTTGCTACTAAGGAAAAAACAAAACCCATTAATAATATTGTTATAAGAAGTTCTATTAATGTTAGTCCTTTTCTATTATTTAAAACATTCCTTATACCTATCATTTTAGTCACCTTCCGACTCATTATTTTGTTCTTCTGAATGTAATGTAACTAATCTATGAGTCCTCGGTTCGCCTCTTTCCTGCCATTTTAATTCAACAGTTATTCTATATAAACCAACATTTCCATCATAATCTTCTTCAATTTTTATATAAGAACTTTCCTGATCCAATTCATTAAAAAATAAATCCTCATCATTGAAACTATTATCTACAAATTCATTATATTTTATAGTTTCATAATCTTCGCCACCTGCAGTATCTGGAACTCCATTATCTTTTATAAACTCAACAATCCCACTGGCTAAATTATTAGCCTCCATCCTAATACTAACCTCAGCCTCACTCTGCAATCCAACTAACATAGCCCCGGCAAAACCACCAACTAATGCAAATAATAAAACGAGAGCAATTATAACCTCAATCAGCGTTAATCCATCCTCTTGCTTTAATTTTCTCATAATAATTGCCCCCCTTCAATTAACTGCATTACTAAATAAATATACTTAAATAAAATTCCCATAAATAATCGCCCCAGAACCAGAATATCAATGAAGCACCAGCAAGAAATGGTCCAAAGGGCAACTTGCTTTTTCTACTCAATTCTCCTGAAAGAATACCAGGCAAACTCGCCAGAAGCCCTAACAATGCTCCAATAAAAATAGCTGCAAAAGCAGAAAGTGGTCCTAAAAAAGTTCCAACCATTGCCATTAATTTTATATCTCCGCCACCGAGGCCACCTTTACTTGCATAAGCTATAATTAACAGAAATCCTCCGGCTACTAAAAGCCCTAAAATCGCATTAAAAACAGTAATATCAGGCCTGAATATGCTTAATATAAGTCCTACAAATAATCCACCAATAGTTATACTATCTGGTAAGATCTGATGATCATAATCAATTAAAGTCAATACTATCAATATCGAAGACAAAATCAAGCCTGCTATCAAATTCATAATATTATAATATAATTGCAAATAATTAATAACAAACACTATGCCAGTAACAAGCTCAACTGCTGGATATCTTAAAGAGATTTTTGTATCACATGAACTGCATTTACCTTTTAAAACAATATAACTAATAACAGGTATTAACTCAATTGGGGATAGCCTATGATCACATTCAAGACAGTGAGAAGGCGGTTTAATAATTGATTTCCCCTCAGGAACCCGATAAATAACAACATTTAAAAAACTGCCTATAACCAATCCTAGTATAAAAATAATTAATATCATATAAAACCTTCCCATCAATTCAACTATTAATTTACTCTAAAGATAGATTTTCATCCAGATCATATCTAAAGCCATAAACATTTGAAATAACTAAATATTTGTCCTCTGCTTTTACTGAAAAAAGATAATCACCATCAACATTTTCATAAACATAAATATCAGATGAATCCCCTAAATAATTTACTATTTCAGCCAGTGCATCCGACTCTTTTTTAAATTCACTAATAAAATTATCTGTATTATCAAAATCAGGGTATTCGTCTTCTAAATAATTGTGACTTTCTATCTCTGTCATCACAGTTCTCATATTAACTCTAATAACTTCCATAGGAACCGGGTCAGCCAGGCCAATAACATTTGGGATTGCAATAGCAGCAATAGTGCCGACAATTAGAACAACGACTAAGAGTTCAACCAGGGTAAAGCCTTTATTGTTTAATAATAATTTTTTTTTAAGCAATGGCATCCCTCCATTAATATTACCAATAAGCTGTGTATTAAAGATACAGCTTATTGGTAATAATCATTTATAATTATAATAGATACTTAAGGAGTTAAATCAATCATCAGGAAAAGTTACTATATCAGTAGGTTCACTTTCAAATCCTGAAGAAATAGTTATTGTTTCAAAGTCACCGTCAAATTCAAAAACAGCCCAATAACCGGTAGTTTCTGAATCATCAGCTGCATTATTAGAATAAAACTTAAATGTTCCAAAATCCTCAGCTAAACCAATTAATTCTTTAAAGGTATCAGAGTCATCAAAATCATTTAGATCATCAGCATCTGTGATAGTCGGTAAATCACGTTCATTCTGAAGCCTAAAAGCTTCTATTTCTGTAGCTAAAGCTCTCATATTAGCTCTAACAACAGGTTCATCTGCCTCGTCAGTTAAATCTAAAATATTCGGTATAGCTATAGCTGCAAGCACACCAATAATAACAACAACGATTAATAATTCAATCAATGTAAAACCAGCATTGTTTCTTAATTTTCTCATTATAATTCCTCCTGTTTAATATTATTTTTTAATCACTATCTCAACTCCACTTTTCCCTGCTCCTGTTTTTTCGTGTTTTCACCTCCTACTCCATACTGTGTTAAAAATTTATCACAGCCGGTTGATATTTAAACCGACCTCGATAGAATCTGGCCGGTTGCACCACTGGCTCCAATCGGTCTCAGGGTGCCCAGGTGATCCAGACCGGTCTTCACAGCCTCCAAACTACTATATCTATCTATATTTATTAGATATCACAATTATATCATAATATTTTCGCCATAGTCAATAAGTCTCAATGATTCTAGGATGACGCAAAGAAATTTTAAATAGCTGTATATACACCAAATAATGGTAGTAAGACTGATGCAACTATACCGCCAACAACAATAGCAAGCATTACTATCAAGAATGGTTCTATCAAAGAGATACTTCCATCAATTGCAGCCTCTACCTCTACATCATAAAAATCAGAAAGTCTGTTTAACATCTCTTCCATATTACCAGTTTCTTCACCAACTTTTATCATCTGGATAACCATCGGTGGAAATTCTTCACTTTTGGCTAAAGGCTGAGACATGTTAACACCTTCTCTAACTCTTGACCTGGTTTCTATTAAGATATCAGCATAAACTTCATTTCCAACAACATCTTCAAGTACCGGCAGGGCATTCATTATATTTACTCCACTTTTCATTAATAGAGATAAAGTACTTGCAAACCTGGATATAGTTATTTTCATTATTAAATCGCCGACAACAGGTACTTTTAATATCAATTTATCAAAATTCCTTTTACCTCTTGGAGTGTTCTTGTACGATCTTATACCGAGTACAATCAATATAATACCAATCAACATTATCCACCAGTAACTATTTACAAAGTTGGTAACCCCAATTAATATAACAGTCGGTAAAGGCAGGTCTCCCCCAAGGCCAACTAGCATGTCTGTAATACTTGGTAGTACAAAACCAATTAAGATTAAAACAGCTATTAAGCCAACACCTAAAACAGCAGCCGGATAATACAGAGCTGATTTAACCTCTTTATTAATTTTATCTCTCCGTCGGTAATATTCTACCAGTTCTGCTAAAACCTCATCCAGCACACCACCTGTTTCACCTGCTTTTATCAAATGAATAAATAATGATGGAAAATAGTCAGGATGTTTCTTAAAGGCTTCAGTTAATGTTTCACCGGCTTCAACATCACTTATTACTTCACCTAGCATCTCTTTAACATGTTTCTTGTCCACCTGGTCTCTCATAATTTCAAGTGAACCAACCAGTGGTATTCCAGCAGCTATTAAAACTGAAAACTGCTGTGAAAAATAAGCCAGTTCAGCTATACTAAAACCATGTTCCCAAAATTTTAACTCTTCTAGCTCTATATTACCAAACAACCCGCCAGACTTTTCAGACTCTTTCTCACTTATCGAAACAATATAAAGTCCTCTATCCCTTAGCTGTCTGGCCACATCATCTCTGGCACCGGCACTTAGCTCACCGCCAACAAGTTCGCCATTCTTCCGCCTTGCCTGATAATTAAACTCTGGAGACATAGCCTGCCACCTCCTCTCTACATCATTCTCTCTCTAATATATTTTATATCATTACAGTAATGAACAACTGACTCTCTGGAGATTGTTCCCGAGTTATATAATTTAAGCAGGTAATTATCCATCGTTACCATATCCAGCTTGCCACCGGTCTGGATGGCAGAATATATCTGACTTGTCTTGCCCTCCCGGATAATATTCCTGATCGCCGCCGTTGCAATCATTATCTCAAATGATGCCACCCGGCCGCTCTCGTTCTTTCTCGGCATCAACTGCTGGGCTACAATGCCACTGATTACCGAGGCCAGCTGTATTCTTATCTGATCCTGCTGTCCTGGCGGGAAGACATCAATTATCCTGTCAATCGTCGCCGGCGCACTATTTGTATGGAGTGTTGCCAGGACCAGGTGACCGGTCTCGGCAGCCTCCAGGGCTATCTGTATGGTCTCTAGATCCCGCATCTCACCGACCAGGATAACGTCCGGGTCCTGCCGGAGGCATGAACGCAAGCCCCTGGCAAATGATGATGTATCATTGCCAACCTCCCGCTGGTGCACCAGGCTCTCATTATGCCTGTGCAGGTATTCAATCGGGTCCTCTAGAGTTATAACATGGGCATTTCTCGTATGATTTATCTCATTTATAATTGCAGCCTGGGTCGTCGATTTCCCACTCCCGGTCGGCCCGGTTGAAAGCACCAGACCCATCCGCTGTGATGCCAGCTTCTTTAAGACCTGGGGCAGGTTCATACTATCTATTGTCGGTATCTCCGATGGAATAATTCTCAAAGCAATTCCAGTACTTCCCCGCTGGTGGAAGGCATTAACTCTAAACCTTGAAACTCCAGGCACACTGTATGAAAAGTCAACCTCGCCATACTCCTCAAACTCCTCAAGTTGCCTCTCATTCATCATATCTTTGGCAATAGTTGAGACTTCCTCGCCTGTCAGTTTCTCAGGGTAATCAGGATGGGCCTCAAGTTTTCCATCTTTTCTAACAAACGGTCTATTCATTACTGTCAGATGCAGGTCAGAAATATAATCTGATTCAGCGACATCCCTTAAAAGGTTGTCATAATCCTTTACATAATCCATCCAATCCCCTCCATTAGGTCAGGTTTCTATTAAAAGATAATCCTTCTAACTTCAGCAATATCAGTCTCGCCTTCTCTAATCTTTTTGATGCCGTCTTCCTTTAATGATCGCATCCCCTTTTCTCGGGCTGCAGCTTCTAGCTTCTCCTCGGTTGCACCACTTGCAATCATATCCTTTATCTCATTATCGACCATAAATATTTCCTGCAGCGCCAGTCTGCCGCTGTAACCGGTATTGTTGCATTTCTGGCAGCCAACTGCATAATAGGCTGTATCCAGCTCTGCAATATCTCCAATATACTGCTTGTCCAGCTTATCAAGCTGTTTTTCTTCCTTGCAGCTATTGCATAGCCTCCTGACCAGTCGCTGGGCCACAATTCCATTTACCGAAGATGCCACCAGATATGGCGGTAAGCCCATATCAACCAGCCTTGTCACCGAACTAACTGCATCGTTGGTGTGGAGCGTACTGAAGACCAGGTGACCTGTAAGGGCAGCCCTAACTCCAATCTCGGCAGTCTCTTCATCCCGCATCTCACCGATCATTATTACATCCGGGTCCTGCCGGAGTATCGAACGGAGAGACTTGGCAAATGTCAGCCCGGTCTTTGGCTTGGCCTGAACCTGATAGATACCCTCAACATTGTATTCTACCGGGTCCTCAATCGTCACAATATTTATCTTCGGGCTATTTATCCTGTTTAAGCCGGCAAAAAGTGTTGTCGACTTTCCACTCCCTGTCGGACCGGTAAGTAGCATAATTCCATGGGGCTGCTGAATTAACTTTTCAAATTTCTCAATATTATCTTTGGAAAATCCTAGCTTTTCGATATTCAAAAGGTTGGTATTCTGGGCTAAAAGCCTGACTACAACCTTCTCGCCATGGACTGTCGGCAGTGTCGAAACCCGCATATCCAGCTGGTTTCCATTTATCAGCATCCTTATCTTTCCATCCTGGGGCACCCTGTGTTCTGTTATATCCAGGTCGGCAATTATCTTAAACCTGGAGACTAATGCCCTGTGTGAAGATTTCGGTGCCGTCATCTCCTTTTGCAGCACGCCATCAATCCTGTATCTCACCCTGATATACTTATCCTCAGGCTCTATATGAATATCACTGGCTCCCCGCTGATAGGCCCTGCTAATAATCGAGTTGGCCAGCCTGATAATCGGCGCCTCTTCAACCATCTCCAGCAGCTCAGCTTCGCCATAACTGTCATCCTGCTGGCTGTAATCCTCAAACTCTTCCAGAAAATCGCTGATATCCAGGCTGTCATCGGCATATATCCAGTTGATGGCCTCCTTTATCTTGCTGGCCGCCGCAATCACCGGCCGCACAATCAAGCCAGATACCCTCTCAATATCATCTATCGCCACAATATCAGTAGGGTCGGCCATCGCCACCTTTATAACCTCTTCATCAACCTCTTCTATCGCAACAGCCAGGTGCCGCCTGGCAATATTCTCCGGTATATATTCAGCCAGCTCAGTATCAAAAAAGTAATGATCTAAGTTGGCACTCGGTATCCCCTTTTGAAACTCCAAAACCTCAACTAAATCCTCTTCCTTTAGATAACCTTCATCGACCAGTATCTCGCCGATCTTCTTATCCCTGACATTCTGCAGATCAATTGCCCTCTCCAGCTGTTCCTCTGTTATATATTCATTTTCAAGTAATATTTCACCTAATTTTTTTATACTCCGCATCAAAGCTCAAAGTACACCTCCAAAAAATCTAAATCAAAATCTAATTTACCGCTTCTGAATCACAAAAACTTCAGGCGGATTTTTTTCCTGATTGATAAACCTGTAATGGCTGGCATTATACGCCTTATAATCTAATTTCGCCGCCCAGGCTTCAATCTCCTGCCTCTCTTTTAAACCTTCTTCGTGTCCTGGATAGGCCGTTACTACTAAAATTCCGCCATTTCCAAGCAATTCCAGGGAATCCTCTAATGCCGGCAGTGTATTTGCCGCCTCAGTTACAACTGATTTATCGCCACCTGGCAGGTATCCCAGGTTAAAAACTATCGCCTTCGGCCTTAATTCCTCAGTTTTTAGCAGACCCTTTAAATTACTGTGATCGGCCTGCCTCAGCTCAACCTGCTCCATCAGGCCTCTGTCTTTTAGCTCCATTTCAGTGGCTTCTATTGCATCCTCCTGAATATCCAGGGCCAGCACCTTGCCAAACTCACCGACCAGCCTGGCCAGAAAACCTGTATCATGTCCATTGCCGCAGGTCGCATCTATTACAAAATCACCTTCATTTATCTGTCTTGCCAGCAAATAATGGCTGAATTCAACCGCCTGGGGAATCTCCATAATATTATCCTCCCTATTATATAATAATTTTACCTCTGATTACAGAAATAATACTCACTATTGATAGTATAATTCTCCCAAACTCTAAAAACTCCTGCAAAAGTTTTAGAATAAATAAAAAAAATCGGGTATATTAATACCCGACGAAAATTATATATAAAATAAGTCTATAATTTAACTCTTTACCATAGTAAATACTGATTATTCCAATTTTTAGCAGTGAGCTCTAAATAATACCAGACAATCTAAACAGGAAATTTAATCTTAAAATAACTATAGTCAATATTTAACTAGCCTTGAAATTTATTTAATGCAGGGCCCTGCAGGTAATCAAAAAAATCACCCTGTTCAACTTCTCTCTCATTCATCTCTTCAATAATCATATCATGTATCTTCCACCAGCTCATATCCCAGTTAACAAAGACACTGCCTTCCTCCGGTGCCCGGCCAATCAACCTCTGGACAGCAATCCTCGGATCAAGATACCTTAAAAAGGTTATTACTCTATCAATATACTCCTCAAGGCTTATCATCTCAAGCTCTCCAGCTTTAAACTGCCTGGCCAGCTCAGTACCTTCCCTGAGATACAGTGCATGGAGCTTCACATTATCAACCCGCAATGCCGATAGCACCCTGGCATTCTCCTTAACATCAATCATCTCATCCCCAGGCAAATTCAAAATCAGATGGGCTCCAATTCCAAAATCAGATGTCCTGGCAGTCAGCACGGCATCAATAAACTGGGCCAGACTATGGCCCCGGTTCACATTCTGTAATGTCCGGTAATTTATAGTCTGTAACCCCAGCTCCAGAGTCAAGTTTATCTCAGGTTTTACAGTCTGTACCAGGTTCTTAATCTCCTGTAAATACTCATAATTAACACAGTCAGGCCTGGTCGATAATATCACCTCAACAATATCATCAACAGTCAAGGCCTCGCGCACATAACTCTTCAAATTATTAAGTGGCAGATAGGTATTTGTGAAATTCTGGAAATAGGCGATAAACTTATCAACCTTATATCTATCGCCGATATATTCCCTGAGTTCCAGCAACTGCTCCCGGACCGATTCATCAGGTTCACTCTCAAACCCGGCAGCCTGCTCGCCACAGTAAAAACAGCCCTCAGTTCCAAGCTGGCCATCCCTGTTCGGACAGGTCAGCGGCAGATTCACCGGCAGCTTGTAAGTTTTTTCACCATATCTATCTCTCAAATAAGCCGAATACTTATAATAGGGTTCCATATCTAAAACTCCTCACAGCAAAATAGTAATATATAATAGTAATATTATACAGTTACTATTTTACCGTACCATAACATTTATTGCAAACTAAAAATCCTTAAAATCCCCTGAATTTAAACCTGCTCTATCACTCAACTTTCTGCATTATTACTCAACTTTATTTGCTCCATAACTTAACTTTCAGCCAAAATTTCAGCCTAAACCCGCTCCTTTTCCAGCATTATATCAAGTATCTCCCTGTCAGTGCTATCCATCCCTGGACTATTCAGCCTGGCCAGATTATCAAGCAGATCCTCCATATTATCAGCCAGCATCCCCTCAGATGGGCTCAGTCCAATCCCCCGGCTGGCCAGCACAGCTGATTGCACAGCCCAGTGTGAAGATAACGCCACCTTATAGGCACAGCCTGTCTTGGCCCCATCACAGACAATTCCAGTCAGTACCCCGTATAAATTCAAACCGGCCTGAAAAATATCCTTTTTGCTGCCACCCAGGAGATAGACAATTCCGCCACTTGCCCCAAAGGCCGAAGCAACTCCAGCCCCGCACATGGCCGACAGCACGCCAAGTCTGGCTTTAACATAGACAGATATCAATATCGCCAGGGCCAGAGCTCTGATCAACTCTTCTTCGCTCTTTTCTAAAGCCTCAGCTGCTCCAATCATCGTCAGGAAGGCAGTTATCCCCTGATTGCCACTCCCAGCCAGTGACATCGCCGGCTGAGAACTCCCGGTCATCCTGGCCTCAGATGCCGCCGATGCCAGCAGTGACGGATACTGCAACAGCTTGCATTCCTTCGAATCAAGTTTCAGCATCGATCTAATAGTGGCTGCCATCCCTGCCGATTTCTCCATGCCTTCATCGGCCAGCCTCTTTGATATCTCAATGCCTTCCCTTAATATTCCTAATTCGTCAACATCTATATTTTCAGCAAACTTAATAAAATCCTCAAGCTCATAATTCTCCACTGGCTGCCTCTTTCTCTTAACAGCATCCACCGGCTCAACCTTAAAATCCCCGATCTCATCGTTATGTTCAACAGCCTCAACAGCTGTATAATAATCTAAAATCACCAGCCGCAACCTCTCCACACCACTATCCATACCAGCATCCCTGCCCGCACCGCCACTAACAGTCAGCTCAAGATCTATCAGCAGCCGATTAATATCCCGATCAATCTCAACCTCAAAAAGTCCGGCCTTCACTAACTTCCTGGCTTCATCGATATCTCTATCCCTAAGATCACTTAAAACCTCCAGGTTCCGCTCAGAATCACCAGCCAGATATCCCAGCGCTGCTGCCATCGTCACCCCGCAGTCAGTCGTACCAGGTATTGTCACCCTGGCCGCATTCTTATATAAATTAGCATTAACAGTAATCTTTATCTTCTCTAGCTTACCAGCATTAACACCCTCACCAGTGCCATCAATTTTTCCAGAATTACCAGCGTTGCCAGTTCCACCAATTCTCCTTGTTAACTCCTGTCTCGCTCTGGCAGCAGCAAAGGCTACCGAAACCGGATCAGTACAACCCTGGGCCGGCATTAAAGCTTCCTCAATAATACTTTTTAACTCATCCATCATCTCCATATTCCATTTCCACCCCTGTATTAATTGCTTCATCTTTTAGTTGATTGTCTTTAATCATCCCGCTATTTTCAACCATTGCCACAAATTCATCGACTAGTTTCCCGTCAAACTGTATACCCCGGTAATTCTTTAACTCCTCCAGGGCATCCTCCGGATCTCTAGCAGGTTTATATGGTCTGCCAGATATCATCACATCAAAGGCATCTGCAATCGCTATTATCCTTGAATATAAAGGGATCTCTTCACCCTCAAGACCATCAGGATACCCCTGGCCATTCCACCATTCATGATGGGCCAGTATATTTTCAGCCACATCATCATAATCCCTGAGAGAATTAATTATTCTACTTCCGTATTCAGGATGCTTTCTGATCTCTTTCCAGTCATCCTTATCCAGTCTCTCTTCTTTAAAAATCAGATCATCTGGCAGCATATGCAGCCCGATATCATGAAATTTCGCCAGAAAATCAAGATCCTCCCTGGCCTCATCACACAGGCCAATCCTTTCAGCCAGTCCTATAGCCAGCTCCCTTACATTATTCAGATGCTCTCTGGTTTCAAAGCTGTTTTCTTTAAGCTCTTCCAGCATATGCTTTACAAGATGCTCACCGCTATTTTCACCATCCAGGGCCTTATCACAATACATATCCTTATCAGCCTCTTCTAAAACACTATTTATCTCCGTCTCACTATCAGATTTTACTGAAATCCCAATAGCCACCGAGATCGGATCCCCATTCTCATATGAAAGCAAGCAGTTACTTTTTATCCGCCTGTATAAAAGTTTAGCTGCATCATAATCAGTATTCGGCATCAGGATAACAAACTCATCTCCAGCCCATCTCGCCAGTATATCCTCCTGACGGATTGAGTTCTTTAATATATTTGCAACCTTCTTAAGATGTTCATCCCCGGCTTTATGGCCATAGGTATCATTAATTACCTTAAGCCCATTAACATCAATCATTACTATCGCCAGAGGCATCTGTCTTCCTGTATCAAGCCTTTTTAGCTCTTCCTCAAAAAATCGCCTGTTATACAATTCAGTCAGACTATCCCGGTATAACAGATAATTAATATCCTTTTCCCTCTTTAAAATCTCAGTAATATCCTGCGCAAATAAAAACCCATACTCCTGCCCATTATAGTTTAGATGTTTACAATTTATTTCAACCGGCAATTTCTTTTCCTGTTTAGTCTCCAGAGTAAGCCTGAATGTTAAAGGACCCTGATAATCCATATCCCGCAGGCAGTCCATATAAAGCTCTTCCCCGCTCTCACTTACTAAATACTCGAACTCTTCCCCGATTAATTCCTCTTTTTCATATCCTAATAAATCCGATGCATATTTGTTAATATCAATTATTGTACTGGTCTCATCAAATAAAAAAGTCATCAAATTGGCATTCTCTATTCCAAATTGGGTCAGCCGATAATTAGCCATATATTCCAGATATTTATCCCTTAAAAGCCCAATCCCCAGACTGAGAGCAATCGCAAAGGCTATATGCACAGAAGTATTTAAAAACGATGTAACTCCAAATCTATTTATCGAAATAATACTTGCAACAATTATTAAAATAGCTGCTGGTATAACACCTTTAAACCCAGCAGTAAATCCAATTATTACAGCATAAAGAAGAAGAATAAGCCCTAAAATACTTAATTCAGCATAAAAAGCCAGAATAAATAATAATAGGCCTGGTATCAAATAACATAATACTCTGGCCCCAATCCTCATCTTTCCTATTTTAATGGCTTTTTCCCAGAGGTCAGTAAACATTTTTACTCCTCCTTCATAAACTCACCAAAAACTCTGCAAAAACTTTTTAAAATAAAAAGTTATCAGTAAATCTATTATATCATATATAAGATTCAAAATCTCATGGTATTTTACTCATTAAAAAAATAATTAGTAAAATTTTATTATAATTTTTGGCAATAAAAACTATGCAAAACTTATTTTTTATGATATAATTGATAAAAGTGAAAAAATTATTTTCTCTACCCGAAAAAGGCTACTCTTTCCGAAAGGAAAGATTCGCAAAGTCTGTGAACCTGTGACTATCCATGTTATGGTTGCCAGATTGCCGAAGTGGAGGATAGGATTATACCTGTCGCCTCCTGGGTTTGACAGGTTATTTTTATTTCCTCCCTTAAAGGGTATCCTGCTGAAAAGTAGCTCACAAATTTAAAGGAGGAAAAAAATGCTTAAAAAAGCAACCGTATTACTTATCGTGTTCACCCTTATCGTCTCTTTCTCAATGACATCCTTCGCCTCAAATTCTAATGACATAGTCCAGTTTGAAAATGGAGAAAGAGTAATTTACAATCCAGCAGAACCAGAAGCCAATGGATATTCAGGTTCAGGCAATGGCCATGGCCCTAATAATCCACTATATGTAGCTGGAGAATAAAAAACAAAAAAAAATCATTAATGATTTAAGGTTTATCGCTTTTAGCGATAAACCTATCTTATTACTCAATATTTTCTCTCTGATATTCCTTTTCAGCCTTATAAAAGGCATCAACGACCTCAGGTGAAAACTGTCCACCTTTACATTCTTCTAACTCCTTTAATGCCTCTTCCCGGCTAAGCCTATCCTGGTATGGTCGTTCATTGGTCATGGCATCATAAGCATCTACAACAGTTAATATTTGAGCTTCAATCATTATTTCGTCACCCTTTAATCCCTGGGGATAACCTTTACCATCATATCTCTCATGATGTTGATGTACTATTTCTGCAACATCTTTATAATGACCTTCTTTTAAATATTTTAATATTATGTTTTTGCCTTTTACGCAATGGGTCTTCATCTCCTGCCATTCTTCATCATTTAAACTCCCTGGTTTATTTAATATCTCTGAATCAATCTCAATTTTACCAGTATCATGTAAAAATGAAGCATAACTTAAATTAAACAACTGTTTATCTCTTAAACCTAACAATTCAGCAGTCTTTAATGAGAGCCAGTGCAATCTAGTACAATGTTCCTTAGTCTCTAGATCCTTATTTAAAACCTTCTCATTTAAAGCAATTAATTCATTAAATCTCTTTTCAGCATTATTAAAAACTGGAGAATTAGTAAATATTAATAACTCTGTTTTTTCTAGTGTTTTAAAATATGTCTCATCTACTTCACCATTTACTGATATGAAATTACCTTTTGTTAAAATTTCTTCACTATCTTTGCTTTTTACCTTGCCATCTAATAGAAAATAAAATTCAAAAGCATCATCTTCTGTCTTAATCATAAATATTCTATCTTCAACAATTTCTTGATGAATAACTTCCAAATCTTCATTCTGAGCAATCAAAGATAAACTTGTTGTTTTTCTTTCAATTTTATCTAAATAGTCACTTTCATCTCCAATAACTAAAGAAAGTGGAAAACCTATATCATCAAATTTATTCATTATTATTAATCAACCTCCACCAGACATAATTTAAATCAACTATATATTAAGTTACATATATAATCGATTTTTCCTGCTTTTCTGTCGTTTTTAAGCATTTAGCAGGAGTCCAGCAGCAAAAATTATATAAACTTCTTCCTCCTGTATAAACTGGCTTCAGATAATTCATCTATTCCAATCGTCTCAATCCCGGCAAGGTCAGCTATTGTTCTGGCCAGCCGATAGATCTTATCAACTGCCCTGGCTGATAACTTTAAACCTAATATCGCCTCCTTTAGAAATCTCCGTTCAGCCTGGCCCAATGGCGAGACCTCTTCCAGCTCTTTCCTCGATAACTCAGAATTCAATTTGCCTTTATTACTTATAACCCCATTCCTATTACTATCAACTATCTTACCACCATTCATCCAGCCTTTATTCCTCACCAGCTGGATCTCCCGTGCAGCTATAACCCGTTTTCTTACCTCTGCACTCGATTCCGCCCTATATTTAGCTGTTATCATCTCATCTGGTTTCAAATCAACTAACTCCAGCTGAATATCAATCCTATCCAGGAGCGGACCTGATAATTTAGCCTGATACCTTTCAATCATACTCCTGCTACAGCTACATTCCTGCCAGCTCGAACCATTATAACCACAGGGGCAGGGGTTCATTGCAGCAACCAGCATAAAATCAGCTGGAAAGTCCACCTTATAATCCCGCCTGGAAATACTGATACTCCCGGCTTCCATCGGCTGTCGCAATAATTCCAGCATATCTCGTCTAAATTCTGGCAGCTCATCTAAAAACAATATCCCCTGATGGGCCAATGTTATCTCGCCAGGAGCCGGATAACTACCGCCACCAACCAGCCCGGCCCTGGATATAGAATGATGAGGTGCCCGCCATGGCGCCATTCTATCAACTTTAGGACTGCCAACAGCTGAACCAATTGCAGCCACCTTTTTTAACTCACCTCTCTCAAGTGGAGGCAAAATCCCCTGAATACTCCTGGCCAGTAATGTCTTGCCAGTCCCGGGAGGTCCGCTTAAAATCAGATTATGCCGACCGGCAGCTGCAATCTCAACTGCTCTCCGCCCGGCCTTCTGGCCTCTAATATCCGCCAGCTCAACATCTATTAACCCCTCATCCTCAAATCTCTCCTTAAACTCCCAGCCAGCCAGTCTATTTAAATCTTCCTGAAACAATTCAGCCGCCTCGAAAAGATCATTCACAGGAAAAAGCTTCAATCTACTCTTAAATTTAACCTCATTTTTACAGGCTGCTGGAAATACAAAGTTTTTAAACCCGGATCTTTCAGCCAGCTCTAGCAGTGGCATTAATCCTCTGATTGCCTGCACCTCGCCATTTAGAGCCAGCTCTCCAATAATATAAGTATCTCCAGGGATCTCATTTATAACCCCATCTCCTGCCAGTATTCCCAGGGCAATCGGCAGGTCAAATTGAGGCCCCTCCTTCTTTAAATCAGCTGGAGCCAGATTTATCGTTATCCGCTTTGTCGGGTATTTAAAACCACTATTGATCAGGGCAGATCTAACCCGCTCCCTGGATTCCCTGACTGCCTGATTGGCCAGACCAACCATCACAAAGGCCGGCAGACCCCGATTTATATCAACCTCCACCCCAACTGGCACAGCCTCTATCCCAAAAACAGTTCCAGAATTAATTGCAATCGGCATTCCATCACCTCCCTCTGCTAAATCTAGAAAGCATTCTCAATATGATTGATCTTCCAGCTATCATCCCGCCTGAAGACAAAAATCCCATCAAATCTTATCTCTTCATAATATTCATCCTGACTTGCCAGATATTCTCTGGCAGTATAGCGAATCCTGGCCTGTTTTCTCCTGTCGACCCTGTATTCAGCAGCCCCAAAGGCCAGATTACTAATCGTCTTCACCTCAATAAATACCAGCTCTCTTCCTCCTGTCTCATTTTCCCTGCCATCTGCCTCATCCTGAATCTCTCTCCTGGCAATCAAGTCAAGCTCACCCTGCCGACAGTAATAATTTCTCTCAACTATCTCATAACCATTATCTTCAAGATACCTGGCAGCCATCTCTTCCCCTATATTTCCAAGCATCTTCCGCCCAATCTCCTCCATCACAAATCCTCCTTATCCTCCACCTTATTATTTTAACTCCAATAGATAATTTTTCCATTACTCTATATACTTATCCCTCAAATAAAAAACTCCTGCATAAATTATGCTTATGCAGGAATTAATTTCAAATATTTTTTTATAATTAATCTTAAGTTAATAAACCACCTAATTTTCATACTATCATTCAAGTTGATTATAATTTTTTAACAGCTTCAACTAGATTACCCATACCCTCTCTAACCTCATCAGTACTGCAGGTAAAGGCAATCCTGACTGAATTTTCAGCTCCTATCCCAAAATCTCCGCCAGGCACAACTGCAATCCCGGCCTCTTCCAGGAGATAATCACAGAGCTCAATCGCATCCATGCCAATATCAACAAACTTAGGAAAGGCATACAGACCTCCAGCCGGCGGCACCAGCTCAACCATATCTAATTCATTTAACTTATCAACAACAATATCTCTCCGCTCTCTAAATACCTTTAACCTCTCATTAACTATCTCATCAGATAAATCATAGGCCTGTAAACTCCCGTATTGAGCAAAGGATGTCGGGCAGATTGTCATATTCTGAGGCACCTTAACCATCTCTTTTATAAACTGCTCAGGACCGGCCAGAAATCCGATCCGCCAGCCAGTCATCGAATAGGTCTTCGATGTACTATTTACAGTTAATGTCCTCTCTTTCATACCAGGCAGGCTCCCAATACTGATATGCTCACCCTGATACAGAAACTTCTCATAACATTCATCAGAGATCACAAAGATATCTTTATCCTTTGCAAATTCAGCAATCTCATCAAGGCTCTCCCTGGATTGAATCGCCCCGGTCGGGTTATTCGGGCTATTTAAAACCAGTAATTTAGTCTTATCTGTATAATATTCTTCCAGGAGCTCTCTGCTTAACTGGTAATCATCCTCCACAGTCGTCGGCACAACAACTGGTTTACCTCCTGCCAGCTGAACCTGCTTATAAAATGAAGAATAATATGGTGATGGTATCAAAACTTCATCCCCGGTATCTATAGTTCCAAAAATAGCAGTAGATAAAGCCATCATCGCCCCGGGTGTAACAATTATATTCTCCCTGCCAGCTTCAATCTTATTTTCATCAACTAATTTCTTAGCAATCTTATCCCTTAATTCATCTAAGCCATAATTTGAAGTATAATGGACTTTTCCATCTTTAATTGCCTCAATAGCAGCATCCTTAACAGATTCCGGGCTATCAAAATCAGGCCTGCCAACCTCCATATGAATTATTCTCCTGCCAGCCCGTTCAAGTTCTTTAGCCTTCTCAAATATAATCCTATTACCTGCAAATGCAACATTCTTAACTCTATCAGAAGCAGTTAACATAATCAATCGCCACCTCTTAAATATTTTATGAAACTATTATCCCTTTAAAAATTACCTTTTTAGAAAATCTATCTTTTTAACTTTCGGCCTTAAAAACTTAATCAATGGATATCCCAGACCAAATACAACAACAGCCTGACTCACTGTAATTTGAGCAACTACAACTAAATACGGAACCCCAAAGAATAAATGCAAATAAGCACTAACCAGTAATCCATTTAAAATTATCGGACTTAAATAGGCAATAATAGTATCTCTATACTGATATGTAAAATAAGCTGCCAGTAAAGTTACAAAACTACCGCCAATAATATCAACCATTCCCAGCCCACCAATAATATTGGCCAGTAAAACTCCAATAAACAGTGCCGGCACTGCCTCAGGATACAATATAGGTAATACTGTTAATGCCTCAGCTGCCCTAAATTGCAGCGGGCCAAAACTAATCGGAGCTAAAATATAAGTAACTACAAGATACAACCCTGCAATCATAGCCCCTCGTGTTATCTCTTTCGTTGTCATAAACTAAATCCTCCTGTAAATTTTCTTATTTCCTAATCCAATTTCATTTAACTATTATAATTTTTCAACTCTATTTCTTAATCTTCTTCAACTGAAATGTAAGAATAAATGATATCACTGAAAATATCAGGAAAAATGCAAATCCCTGCTGATATCCCTGGATTGTATAAATCCTGCTCCCATCAATCATCTGACCGGTCCAGGTTGCATCCAACCTCCAGCCAATCAAAAAGTTAAAGATTATAGTTCCTAAAAATGGGGCCAGATTAATTAAGCCCATAGCACTCCCTTTTAACTCAGGGAATAGCTTTTTAACATTGCCAAATGTAACCAGTACAAATAGAGTAACAGTACCAAAGATAAATAATAGACCTAACAGCTGCCATAGCGGCACATAGCCTCTTCTAATTATCACAAAGTATATCCAGAATAAAGCAGATACACCAGAAGTAAGTTTAAGCATCCTGATCTTGCTCCCTAACCGCTTTTCTACAAAATCTAACATCAATGCACTCACAATGCCACCACTGGTAATTAAAAATGCAAAATTAGCAGCCATATTCCTTGAAAGTTCGTGAACATGGGTAAGATAAGGAACAATCCATAAACCTGACAGACTCATCATTCCCCCTAAGACTGTAAATATTATTATAAAGTATGACCAGAACTCCAGGCTCTTTATTAGACCACCCATGCCTAAAATTATCTCTTTTAAACTTCGCTTTTCTTCCTCGATATCATTAACAGGCTCAAATCCCTTATCTTCAGGCTTATTCCTGACTAGAATCCAGGCTAAAACTGCCAGTATGTATGTTATAACTCCAAATAACACATGGGACTGCCTCCAGGTTAAATATCCAACTAAAATTGAAAATGGAGTCGTAGCCAGCAATGCACCTATATTACCCATCAGTGCAGTCCAGCCAGTAAATTTAGTAAACTGCTCCGGCGGAAACCAGACAGCCACCATCTTTAAAATCGATACAAAAAATGTCGCAGCACCGATGCCAATTAATAAACGGCCAGTTGAGGCCATTATCATCCCATCAGAGATGGCAAAAAAGATTGAGCCACTGCCCATTGAAACCAGGCCCACTGTCGTCACAATCCTGACCCCAAATTTATCGCTTAATATTCCAACAGGGGCCTGTAAAAATCCATAGGCATAAAAATACATCGAGGTCATTGCCCCTAAATGGACAGCAGTCAAATCCATCTCCTGGGCCAGGATATCAGAAATAATCCCCAGTGTATACCGGTGGAAAAATCCAATCAGATAGCCCATCGCAAGGATAAACCAGATTAACATTCTATATTTCTCCATTTTAGAATCAGTCAAACTAAAACTCCTTTCACTCCTTGATACTTACAACCATTATCTCCATTTCATCCATCTTTACAACCTCCCGGTTCCAGTCACCTGCAGTACCGCCCCAGAAATTCTCAACAGCCAGCCCGGCAGCATCATGCATTAATTTCAGCTCAGTGGCCAGAAAACCTTTCTCCTGCAGGATCATATCATCTGGAGCCTCATCGATAATTTCTTTAGCTGGAAAATATTCAACAACATTTACCGGATCAAACCTGCCAGCTTCAACATCCTCATCATTATACTCTCTAATCTTTTTCAGGCCGTTTAAGGCAGTAAGTATAAACTTTCCACCAGGTTTTAGACAGTTGGAGATATTTTTTAATATCTTAATATCTCTCTCCATCGGATCTTCACCTATATTTAATAAACCAAATGCTCCCTCACAGAGACAGACAGCACTATCATACCGTTTTTTCAACTTAAAATCAACAGCATTTGCTTTAATAAATTCAATCTCTAAATTTTCTTTATCAGCAATCTCCCTGCCTCTAGCAAGCATCTTCTCTGAAATATCAATTCCAGTTACTTTATAGCCTCTTCTGGCCAATTCAAGACTATGCCTGCCAGTTCCACAGCCAACATCCAATATAGAATCTCCTTTTTCCAACCTAAATTCTTCTTCCAAAAAATCAACTTCTTTTTCAGTATTCTCAGTAAAAATATTATCCATATATTCTGGAGCATGCTTATCAAAGAAATATTCCCAGCCATGAAATTTATCCATAATCATTCTCCCTCCCAATTATATGATTTATCTTAAATATTAATTCTTCCTCAAGTTTATATTTCCTGCATTAAAAACTAAATCGGCCAGGCATTGCCTGACCGATAAGCATAGAAGGGCGTAATATATATTAAATATATCAGTTATTTTTTCTAAGCAGTTTTTCTGATTCTTTTTAACTTCCGTTTTATAGCTTTTGGCTTTCTTAAAAATACCAGCCAGTATGCACCGCCAACCAGGAAAGCTCCTCCAACTATATTGCCAAATGTTACAGGAACCAGGTTATATAATAATCCTGTCCAGCTAACCCCGGCCAGCCCCTCGTTACCAATAATTGCTGCAACTGCAGCTTCCTGTCTGGCCATAATCGCTGCCGGAAAATAATACATATTGGCAATACTGTGTTCAAAACTACCTGTAACAAAGGCCATAACTGGAACCCAGGCCGCAATTGATTTGCCGACCATATCCTTTGCTCCAATTGCCATCCAGACAGCCAGGCAGACTGCTATATTGCATAAAACACCCTGGAAAAATGCCTGGCCAAATGTCAGACTTGCCTTGCCAGCAGCTATACTAACATGGGCTGCACCTAACTCTCCACCAGATGTATTAAACAATCCAGCCTGATAGATTAACCAGGCAAATACAACTGAACCAACAAAATTACCGAAATATATTAATCCCCAGTTCTTAAGTAATTCCGACTTACTAACTTTACCCTCCAGGGCACCAATAAAGATTAAGTTGTTTCCAGTAAATAATTCAGCGCCGGCAACAACAACTAAAATCAAGCCAACAGGGAAGATAGCCCCCTGTAATAAACTCTTTAAACCATTACTTGCAATTGGAAAATCATGAATTACAACTGTTGATAGATAACCACCAAAAGCAATAAATATTCCTGCAAGCACACCTAATAAAAACATTTGCGATGTATTTCTTCTTACTTTTTTCATACCTACTTCAATTGTCGATTCAATAATCTCTGTCGGACTTAATAAACTTTTCTCCATCTTTCCCACCCCTGATCAATAGTATAATTTAATATAGTAAAATAATTCACATTAATTAGTAAAAAAATTCACTATCCATCTATAATGTAACATAGCTCCAACTATTAGTCAAGGGTTTTTCATAGAAAAAATGAATTTTTTATTAACTCAACTGATACATAATCAACCCGACTATCATCAAAATCAATCCAATAACCTTTGATAGATTAACAGTTGCTATAGCCTCACCAAATAATCCAAAATAATCTATAATAAAGCCACCAACGACCTGGGTCACAATTATAATCGTAATAGCATAGCTAACCCCTAAAATGCTAATACCCTGCATCACAGAAAATATTATAATCGCCCCAAAAACTCCTCCTAATAAATAATATGGCGGAACCTCCCTGAAATTCTCAAACTGCACCTGTCTGCTTATCATCATCAAAACAAATAGGGCAAATAAAAACCCTGATCCATGAACAAAGACATTGGAAGGCCAGGTGCCAACAGTTTCTCCAAGTCTGGCATTAAATACTGATTGTAATACTATAAATAAGCCTGCAACAAATGAATATATTAAACCTTCAACCATTTCATAACCTCTCCTACTATAATTAAAATTTATCTATAATTTCAATCTCTTATTTATGCTTATAAAAAACCTGGTCCGTCTGCACAACTCCTGAATAAACATGGTCTATTAGAGTTATAAAGTCAAATACCGGTAGATTAGTTGCTCTCTGGATTGCCGGGGAATATGGCGGCAATACACTGCATTCCACAAGAAATGCTCCAACCCCCTCTTCATCTACCAGTTCTCTAGCCATCTCAACCATCTCATCTTCCATTATCTCAGGGTCAAGCTCTGGCCTCTCATCAAGGATATATCTTTTAAAGCCTGGTTTATTCTCCATCCCACCGATAACCAGCCTCTCCTGAGTCTCAGAGCTAATTCCAACCCCATCAAAATGTTTTTTGCCAAGTGATTCAGAATTAGCAGTTATAACACCAATCTTTTCCTGACCACCCATCATCCTGTCCATCAAGGGGATCTGTAATAATGATGACATAAAGACAGGAATATTTAAAGCCTTAGCCATTTCATCCTGGAGAACAGCCATAAAGCCACAGTCACCGGTTACAGCCTTTACCCCTGCATTCTCCAGCTCTTTACCTGCTTCAATAAACTGCTCTAACAGCCTGGTCGGATCAGCAAACATCTCAGAAATTGTTGCCTCTTCTATAACCTTATATCTAACTGGATAATCATAACTTAAAGCACAGGCAACATCACCTGGAATAGTTGGAGTTACAGTCTTTAACAATATAATACCAATACCCTCACCAAAGCTTACCTGATTAGTATTTGGAGATTTAATTAAAGCCATCTAAACACCCTCCCAAATTATATTAACCTATTATAAATCTAATTTGTAATTTATTAATTATTTAATACCAGTCACTTATTAATATATTAAACTTTTAATTGGATTTTCCTGCATTAATCAGCTAAAACCCCATAAATCAATAAATAACTGCTTACTTTTATTACAATCAATCCTGAAATTGTAATCACCAGCCCTGTCATTGGAAATACAAAGATTCCAATTATCAAACCTGCAGCCCAGCCACCAAGTAAATCAGCAGTATAAAGTCTCCCGGCTGTACTGCCTGCAGTTTCAGAGCTTTTTAAATCAGGAAGAAACTCTGTTGCCAGTGGAAACTCTGCTCCAGTAACCCCACCAGCCATTAAAGCCAGTATAACACAGATTATAGCACTGATATAAATTGAACCACCAATCAATAGAATATTTCTCAAAATATATATAACAACTATAAATAACAAAAGCAGGCCAACAATCCCTAATTCCAGTCTCTTTAAATAATCTTTAAGAGATACTTCTTCCCCATTTTGGGATTCAATAAACTTATAGGCCAGTCTGCCACCGCCAAACATTCCTCCCATAAAAGCGACAATAAAGAGGCCTGAAAACTGATAAATATGGCCAAAAAGGCTCTGTAAGGCAAACATTATTAAAATATCAAAACTCATTGCAATTCCGCCAGTTGTTACAATTAGATAAGTTAACCTATTTGCATCAGAATTATTAGCCCGTTTAAATAATAGCCAGCAGATAAATAAAATAAAAATACCGGCAATAATCAATCCCCTTATCCCAAAATCTCCGATATTATAAAATATATTTAAATACTCTGGAGCTATCACCCTGGCTCTATTTAACATCCCGTAATAAAATCCACCAGGATTAAAATCTCTATTTAACCTTGCCTCAGTGGCAATTAAACTCTCCGTTAAATTATCAATCCTGGACTGATCAAGCCTGTACTCCAGATAACCTGTTGTAAATCTTCGACCATAAAGTCCTCTATTTCTTAATCTTTCAACATAAACCTCAGCTTCAATACTTAAGCTATCATTAGATGCCAGTATAATATTTCTATCACCAGGTATCAGGTAGGTATTTTCAAAAACATTATCTACTGTCCTATAAAGTGAGCTATTAAGTAATGCCAGCTCACCACCCATATAAGTATACGAGCCTGGTAATGAAAACGCTATAATACCATTATCTTTAAGCCTTTTTTCTGCCAGCTCAAAAATCTCTTCAGTATAAAATCTATTCGTCTGCAATGTCTCAGTATCGATATCGCCAATCTTTATTATATCATATCTATTTTCTGTCCGATTTAAATATAATCTCCCGTCCTGTTCAATTATATTAACCCTGGGATCATCAAACTCTCCCTGAATGATATCGCTATCTCCATCTCTCATTATATCTAAAAGACCAGGATCAAGCTCGGTATAAGTCAGTTCTTCAATCGAATGCTCCAGCAAAAATGAAATCGGGCCACCGATTCCCTGACCAATCATTAAAAGATTTTCAGGTTTTTCATGGGCAGCAGCCACTAAGTAGGCATAATCTTCACTCCAGCTAATATCAGGGTTTGTCAGGCTAAGCATCGGACTCCCATCATAAAGTAATGTCTTTTCACCTTCTCTACTTAAAGTAACTATATTTCCATAAATAGAATTTCTATAATCTACAACCTCTCCCTCAGGCCATAGACCTCTTAAAGAATACTCATGGAGATTATTGGAAATCGGATTAAAAAATATTATAATAACCCCGGTTACAATTATCAGAGATATATTTAATACATACCTGTAGCTAAATAATTTATAGTTATTAATCAACCAGATTAGAATAATTAAATGCAGGATTAATATAATTGTTGTGATTTCTAGAGCCTTTAATCTCTGTGCAAAAATAAAAACAAAAAATAATCCACCTAAAATAGTTCCAATAATCTCTGTCAGATATGCCCTGCTTACAGCCAGTTCCTTTTTCTCCCTTTCAAATAATTCAGCTGCAAGGGGAAAGAGGCTGCCATGAACAATACTTGTCATACCAATAGTTATAAGAGCAGTAATCAGCATCTGAGATAAATTCATGGCCAGACCAGGGATCCGCCTGAAAAGAAAGCCTCCCCCTATCAGTCTGGCCATAATTATTGCAGCTATCAGGCTAAATGGATATATTATAAATAAACCTAAAAATACTGACCTGGAATTTATAGACTTACAGCTGGACAATTTTCCTCCTAGATAAGAGCCCAGCCCCTCCATTAAAAGCCAGTTGGCTATAACCAGACTCAGCGATAGCTCATTCCCATAAAAAATAACCATTAAAACTCTAATTAATAATAGCTGTCCGATCATACCTCCAAAACCGATTAATATAGTCGTTGCAGGCAGCGCTTTACTTTTTTCAAATACCTTTTTAATCATGCCAGACCCCGGAAATTTCTGCTCCACAATCTCCACATTTACCATTGTCCATATTAATTTCATGGATAGAAAAATGTGTCCTATCAATTATCACAGTTCCACATTCAGGACAAATTGAGGAGTTATACATATGCCCTGGAGCATTACCAATTGTAATAAATTTAATACCCTCAGATTTTGCTATCTCTCTACATCTTTCCAAAGTCTCAATTGGAGTCGGCATAAGGTCAGTCATCTGATAGGACGGTGAAAATCTATTAAAATGCACCGGAACATCATTACTCAATTCACTATTTATCCAGCGGCTCATCTCTCTAATTTCATCAGGAGAATCATTTTTCTCAGGTAAAACAAGATTCACAATTTCAAGCCAGGCACCAGATTCATAAATAGTCTTTAAAGAATTTAAAACAGGCTCAAGTCTTGCCTCACATATATCATTGTAAAAATCATCTGTAAATGCCTTCAAATCAACAGTTACTCCATCAATATATTGAAGCAAATCCTTTAATGGTTCTTCATTCATAGCCCCATTACTATGAAAAATAACATTAAGCCCATTTTCCTGAGCCAGCTTTGCTGTATCATACATATACTCATAAAATACAGTTGGTTCATTATAGGTGAAGGATATTGATGGTATACCTCGATTTTTAGCTGCCTCAACTATATCTTCAGGCTCTAAATTCTGTACATTCCTTACCTCTTCAAGGCTTCTTTGAGACATTCTCCAGTTATGACAGAATTTACATCTAAAATTGCAACCGGCAGTCCCAATACAGAGTATCTGGGTATCAGGCAGAAAATGATGCATCGGTTCTTTTTCTATCGGGTCAACATTTACAGCAGCAGGCAGAGAATATACTATATTATAAAGTTTTCCATCATTATTTTCTCTATTCCGACAGAATCCTCTCCTGCCTTCTTCAATATAACAGTTACGGAAGCAGAGCTCACATCTAACATCATTGTCATCTAATCCTTCATAATATCTGGCTTCAACCATATTATCTTCCTTTCTATAGCCGTTTATAGAGTTATCTCCTCTAAACCACCAGTATCCTGCAACGCCAGTAACTCCAACCATGATTCCGCAGAGTTTGATAAAGTCTCTTCTATCCATAACCTTCACCCTCCTCCCGATAGAGAATTTGTATATCCCTTCTCAATATAATTTTATCATATTATTTTTTAATTTTCTAAAAACTTAGCTAAAATAAATCCCCCAAAATAGTAAAAAAGCCGGGAAATCCCGGCTAAAAGTTAAGTAACTATTATTTTAATAAGGTTCAAATAAATCTTTGCCAACACCACAATCCGGGCAAACCCAATCTTCAGGAACATCTTCGAATGGAGTTCCAGGTTCTACAACAACCCCTCCGTCTCCATCAGGATCGCCTTCTTCTGGATCATAAATATACATACAAACTGTGCACTGATATTTTTGCATAATTTCGCCTCCCTTCAAAATTCCATAATTTAAATTAATTATAGCACAAATTACTAATAAGTCAATAATTTAATGCATTATTTTATTAAATATAAATTTCAGTTTTAAAAGGAATCTTCTCTGAAATTTTAATCAGTCTCTCTTTACTAACTGGCTTATATCCAGAAACTGCTGGCGCACGATTTAATGTATTAATATCAACCTTATCAATTTTAAAATCTTTAATCTTATCTACAAGCTCATTGACTTCCCTATCACTGTCATTAACACCCTTTAGAAAAAGGATCTCTAGCCTGATTTCCCCATTAAACTCATTAGAAACAGCCTCAATCCCATCTAAAATCAATTGTAAAGTCAAACCCTCTGCCGGTCTACAAATCTTCTTAAAAGTCTTTTCAGTGCCAGCATCCAGTGAAGGTACAATTAAATCCAACCTTTTAATTTCAGCTCTAACTTCAGCTTTATGTAATAGGGAACTATTTGTCAATAATGCTATTTTATAATCTGCATAATTATCTTTTAAATAATCAATAATCTTTCCAATACCTGAATGTAAAGTCGGTTCTCCTAATCCAGAGAATGTAATATAATCTGCAACTGGTCTTTTTTTCAGGAATCTATCTAGTTCAGAAATAACTTGATCAGTTGGAGCATATTCCTTTCTTTCCAGAGTAAGATTCCGGGTAGTTCCACATTCACAATAAATACAATCTTCACTGCAAATTAGATCAGGCAGAAGATTAATTCCTAAAGATCTACCCAATCTTCTTGATAAAACGACACCCTTAACATATTTCATAACCATTTCTCCTATCTTAAGAAGTTCATAGGATTTTGATGGTTGCCATTCTGATGGATCTCAAAATGCACATGGGGGCCTGTGGCAACTCCACTTGTACCAACTCTTGCAATTGCACTCCCTCTATTAACATTCTGGCCTTCATTAACCAGAATCTGAGAATTATGGGCATACAATGTTTCATAGCCATTGCCATGATCAATTATTACAACACGACCATATCCACCCATCCAGCCAACAAAACTAACAGTTCCTGAAGCTGCTGCCTGTACAGTAGTTCCGTGTGGAGCTGCAATATCTACACCACTGTGAAAATCATTGCGTCCACTAACAGGATGTCTCCGATTTCCATAATCAGATGTAATGTTTCCTTCAACTGGCCAATCAAAATTCGTCGAAGAACTTGACCTCTGTGATGAACTATTTCTTGATGATACAGGTATTACTAATTCATCTCCTGCTCGGATTACATCTCCAGTAATATTGTTATATTCTCTAATTGTGGCAACATCAGTATCATGTTGCCTGGCTATTGTTGATAAAGCCTCACCACTTCTAACATTATGAGTTATCTCTTCTACCTCTGATTCCTCTCCGCCCTGTCCTGTTAAACTACCATTTTCGCCAGGAATGACTAATTCATCTCCAGGGTGAATCGTACTCCCATCAACATCATTGGCTACTCTTAATTCATTTAATGATACATCATGATTAATTGCAATAATTGTTAATGTATCTCCAGGTTGTACAGTATATATGTTATCTTCAGATGAGTTACTATTAAGTTCTTCTTTTAAAGCCTGTCTGGTCTGATCTCCGTAAACTCCATCTACAGATAATCCTGCAGATTCTTGAAAATCCCTTAATGCTTGCTCAGTACCAGCACCAAATATTCCATCAGCACTGATATCATAACCTAAATCACTTAAATTTTGCTGGAGTTCTTCAACGGCTGAGCCTCTATCTCCATTTCTAAGAACCCCTGCTTCAGCTACAGTTGTTATAGCTAAAAGCATAATCATTAATAAAGCTAAAACCTTTAACTTTGACGACAATTCTATCAACCTCCTTTATCAATATTACATGCCTTTATAGTATTTTATTATTTTTTATAGATTTTTGCAAGTTTTTCGCATTCAACAAATTTAATTAATAGATTTGTACAGTCTCTTAAATCATCTAAATCCAGAATTTCAGATGGGCTATGAATATATCTGGTCGGAATCGATAGAGTTCCACTCGGCACTCCACCTCTACTTAACTGAATTGCTCTGGCATCTGTTGCCCCAAATTCCAAAACTTCGTACTGGTATGATATCTCATTTTCTTCTGCCAGTTCAGCAAGCATCTTTTTAATTCCTGGATGGGCAATACTCCCTCTATCCATAACCTTAATGGCTGCACCATTACCTAATTTTACATCCATTGTATGGGCCTCAGGTGTATCTCCTGTTCCTGTAACATCTACAGCCAGGGCCAGATCAGGCTCAATTCCAAAGGCAGCCGGTCCTGCTCCTCTGGTACCAACCTCTTCCTGAACGGTAAAAACAGCATAGATATCATTGATAGAATCATCCATTTCTTTTAATAATGATATTAAAACTGCACACCCCGCTCTGTCATCCAGGCTATTGGAAATAACTCTTTGACCGTTATTATTAAATTTCTTCTGATATACTGCTACATCTCCAATACCAACTGTCTCTCTGGCTTTTTCTTTGTTTTCAGCACCTATATCAAGAAATAATTTATCCAATTTTAAATCTTTATATGAATCCAATTTCTCAACCCCAACTGTACCAACTGTCCCATCTTCAAAAACAAAATTCCTATTTACAAGATGTTTCGGGTTTACCCCACCGACAGTTGTAAATCTCAGGAATCCATCGTCATCAATATGGGTTATCATAATACCAATCTCATCCATATGGGCTGCCAGCATTATCTTTTGACCCTCGCCATTGCCCTTTTTAATTGCAATTAAATTACCCATATTGTCAACCTTTAATTCATCAACATAACCTTCTATTTCTGTTTTAATTAATTCTCTAATATTTTTTTCCTGTCCAGCAGGACCAAATCCAGCAGTTACTCTTTCTAATATTTCCAGCATTCTATATCCCCTTCCTTGCTAATCTCTCTAAATATAATTTTACCAGTTTGTTCATTTTATTATAATCATCTAAATCAATTAAAGATAATGGCGAATGTATATATCTGCAGGGAAGTGAAATCACAGCAGATGGAACTCCTTCTCGGCTTAAGCTGATTGCACCTGCATCATTTCCACCAGCATCAGTTCTCCTGAATTGATAATCTATACCATTATCTTCAGCAACCTCAATTAAGCCAGTAAGAATATTTTTATCGGCAATTACAGTTCTATCCATTAGAGTTAAAGCAGGACCTTTGCCAACTGAAGTTGAATATCTATGCTCTTTATTTTCCGGAACATCAGCTGCTGTGGTTCCCTCTAAAACTAGAGCAAGATCAGGTGCAATATCAAAAGCAGCAACACCAGCTCCTCTCAGTCCAACCTCTTCCTGAACAGTAAAGACAAAATATACTGGCATATCAAAATCATATTCAGTTAACTCAGCAATAATTGAACAGCCAACTCTATCATCAAAGGCCTTACCAATTACTCTGCCATTTCCTAATTCTTCATATTTAGTGGAAAAGACTGCAACATCCCCTAAATCAACATGCTTTTCAGCTTCTTTTTTGCTATTTACCCCAATATCAATATAGAGGTTATCAAAATCAATAGGTTTATCTCTTTCACTCTTTTTCTGGAGATGAATAGCCTTGGCTCCAATCACACCTGCCATTTTATCTTCACCGACAAGCACAGGTTTGGATACTAAAACTCTTTTATCAATACCGCCAACTGGTTGGAATTTCAATAAGCCATCACTGGTTATCTCAGTTATCATAAGGCCAACTTCATCCATATGAGCTGCCAGCATAACTTTTGGCCCATCTTTTTCTTTTCCCTTGCTGGCAATTAAGTTACCCATTTTATCAGTATATATCTCATCAACATTATCCTTGATTTCTTCTCTAATTAAATCTCTAATCTCTTTTTCTCGACTTGATATACCGGTTGCATTAATCATCTTCTCTAATAACATCTTAATCCCTCCAGAAACTCATCATCAATTGCCGCAATACTGCTTGCCAGCAACTGTGCACCATATTTAACATCATTTAAAGATATTAACTCTACAGAGGTATGCATATACCTTAAAGGTATGGAAATTAAAGCAGTGGCCACACCACTTCTTGCTATCTGCATTCCTGCTGCATCAGTTCCAAAAGGAGAGTTATTTGTTTCTATCTGATATGGAATACTCCTCTTTGAAGCTTCATCTTTTAATAATGCAAAAATATCCTGATGTACCTGAGGTCCTAAAGCTATAGCCGGGCCATCATTCATTTTAGAAGCCTCACTATTATTAACCCCTGGCATCAGGCCATGACAGACATCTATTGCAATACCCAGATCAGGAAAAATATCATAGGTAGATGTAATTGCTCCCTTAACACCTATTTCTTCCTGAACAGTGGCAACAAAATATACATCAATCTCATGGTTTAATCTCTGTAATTCTTTAGCTGCCTCTATCATCATTAAAACGCCAGCTCTATCGTCAAGAGCTTTACCACTAACATAATCATTATGTAATGATAAAAGTTCTCTATCCATTGAAATTACATCACCAATTGATATTATCTCATTTAATTCTTCTTCTGAATAACCTGTATCAATATATAGTTCATCAAGCTTATAAGCTTTGGAATCCATATCTTCAGCAGATAATAAATGAGGAGGCATTGCTCCAATAATCCCTGTAATAGATTCTTTCCCATGGACCTTGACTTTCTGTCCAGGTAATGTTCTAGGATCTATTCCTCCAACTGTTGAAAACTTTATAAAGCCATTTTCATCAATCTTTTTCACCATTAGGCCTATTTCATCCATATGGGCTGCCAGTAAAATCTTAGGAGGATTCTCTTTATCAGAGTTCCCTTTTTTAACAGCAGCAAAGTTTCCAAGTTTATCTATCTGAAAATCATCAACAAAATCTTCAAATGCCGATTTAAGTAATGGTACAATATTAGTTTCATGCCCTGTTACAGCAGTTGTTTCACATAATTCTTTAATTAATTCTTGACTATTCATAATTTTAATATCACCCCATCCAATATTATATTCTCTAATACTTCTAAAATTCCTGCATAAACTTCCCTCTTTTTTGGAATCCAGGAAAATCTAGCTGTCTGTAAGCTTCATATAATACAATTGCAACTGAATTAGCCAGATTTAATGATCTGGCATAATCCCTCATTGGAATTCTTAAAGATGATGGCAGATTTTCTTTAATAAAATCCTCTGGCAGACCGGCTGTCTCCTTGCCAAAGATCAAAAACTCATCTCCAGAAAACCTTTCTTCAGTATATGACTTGGCTGCTTTTGTTGAAAATAAAAATAATTTGTCATCCCTATGCTTACTGAGAAAATCCTCAAAGGATTCATGGACTCTAATATCCAATTCATCCCAATAATCCAGGCCTGCCCTCTTTAAATATTTATCATCTATAGAAAATCCTAAAGGTTTAACCAAATGCAAAGTAGAACCGGTAACTGCGCAAGTTCTTGCAATGTTACCGGTATTTTGAGGTATTCGTGGTTCAACTAATACTACATTCAATTTTTATCACTCCATCTTGATTTTCGTTAATAAGCTTCTTCAATTGTCACATCATCATAGAAATGTGTAAATATTGCTCTATGATTATAACCCTCTGTCGCCATCCCTGCACTGGCAGTCTGATCAAAGCCAACTCCATGACCCCAGCCGGCACCAAAGAGTACTGCTCTCTCTAAATAGCCATCACTATCAAATGATTTATTTATAATAAAATTATTGCTTCTGAGTCCACCTAATCTGCTCCTGATTGTGTCCCCACTAAAGCTAACTCTATCATTTTCACCAATTATATCCAGACTTCTTATATAACCTGAAGGTGTTCTTTCAGTTATTTCAATATCTTTAATTTTCCCGAGATCATAATTATCTATAAGATCTGATAACTGCAATTCCCAGGTCCAGCGATAAGCATTTCTGCTGGCAAATGGCGATCTTCCAGAATAACTCTCAGGACTGGTCATTAAAAAATCTCTTAATTCTGCAGGCAATAATGGAAATTCATATTCATTATTAGAAACAGTACTTACTCCCTGCAAATACTCTCTTTCTCCACCCCAGACGTTTCCGCTGGCTTCAGTATGGCCTCCACTATTTGCACTAAAAACAGCATCTATTACCTGACCATTATGTTTTCCAACCTCACCAGTTGTAGCCAGAACAGCTTGAGTAGTTCTATCATTTTCACTATTTATACCTCTATAAACAGCACAATGAACTGTTGCACACAGATCATAACCATCTGCAGCATGCTTTCTTCCAATCTGGAACATAGCATAACTTCTAGCAGCAACAGCCTGAGCTCTCAAGGCTTCCTGAGGCCAACTAGCTGGCATTTCTGCAGGCACAACAGATATAAGATATTCCTCTAAATTCACTCGATTAATTACATTAAAATTATGGGGACTTGTTTTGCTTATCTTCATTTCCCCACGATATTGTCTATCTTCCTGATTGGCCCAAAAGTATCCACTACCATACTGAACCTCATATAAAAGAATACTTCCATTCTCATTTTCAGGCTTAATAATTAAATCTCCATCAAATTGAAATTCTTTGACAAGAAAACCTCTTCTCTTAATAGATATCCTATTAGTACGCTGTTCAATAGACCATTCCCTGTATGCATCGCCACCATCTAAAATAACATTCCCTTCACCATCAACTATTTTAAAGTCTGAATCGACTTGAAACCTTAAATTATTGACATCATTAATCAAACCAATATCTACATCAGGAGTTGATTCCCTAACCTCAATTGGTCTAACATCTCTCCAGGAAGGCTCAGGAATTTCTCTATCTGGGTCCGGTCTTAATTCAGGATATTTTTCTCTCAATGTATCAGCCCGTTGCCTGGCATAGCTTTCTTCGACTCCAACTCGAATACTTCTCTGCCAGTATTGAAATGCCTGATAATGATCTCCCATTTCTTCATACCCTCTTGCAATAGTAGGTAAAAGATAAGTTAAAGAAGTATCTCTTGTAAATGCCTCTTCATAATTTCTAGCCGCTTGAACAATATCACCTGTGCTCTCTGCTATTTCTCCAATCCCAATGTAATATTTAATATAACTTGAATCAAAATATATGCCCTTTTGAAATCTATCAATAGCGTTTGTATAATCACCTGTTTTCATAGAATTTAATCCTGAAAAATAGTATAAGTGATTTATATAATTCTCATTACCATTAAATCTATTCTCATATTCATCAAATATTTCAATAAATTTCTCTTCAGCATCATCATACCAGCCAGCATTAAATAAAGCTATTGCGTTTTCTAAAATAGCTTTATATCCATCTTTAAAGGACTCAGCTTCTTGAAAATTATTTAAGGCAGCTTCCTGCTCTCCTTTTTCAAGATAAATTATTGCTAAATTCCTATAAATATCATATTCACTTATTTCTTTATTTAATTCATTATCTGAATTACTTTCAATTTCATCTAGTAATTCTTCTAGCCTCTCGATTGCTTCCTCATATTGCCCATTATAATAATATTCTTTAACATTATCTAAGGCATACCCTGAAAGACTAAATGTTAAAGTTATTAAAATTATTGTAATAACTGCTACTACTATCTTCTTAAACACTAACTGAGTCCTCCTTTTATTGTCTATAACATTTCACTGGCTATTCTGGCTAATTCAGATCTTTCTCCCTTTTCAAGCATGATATGACCTGTAATATCTATCTCTCTTAACCTGTAAGCAAGATAAGTTAAACCATTATTCTGTTTATCCAGAAATGGATTATCAATCTGGAATGGATCGCCAGTTAATATAATTTTAGAATTTTTACCCACTCTGGTTATAATAGTTTTAACTTCATGCTTGGATAGGTTTTGGGCCTCATCTATTATTATAAACTGATCAGGTACAGATCGTCCTCTAATATATGTCAGCGGCTCAATTTGAATCCTATCTTTTTCAACTAATTTATTAAAAGTAATATCAGAACTCTTATTCTGTTTCAAAATATAATCTAAATTATCAAAGATTGGCTGCATCCATGGCTGAAGTTTATCTTCTTTTGTACCGGGTAAAAAACCAATATCCTTACCCATTGGTACAACCGGCCTTGCAACTAAAATTCTATTGTATTTTTCCTCTTTTAAAACTTTTTCTAACCCAGCAGCCAGTGCCAGTAAAGTTTTACCTGTTCCAGCTTTACCAGCTAAAGTTATCAGTTCAACCTCATCTCTTAGCAGAATTTCCATAGCCATAGTTTGTTCCCGGTTTAATGGTTTAATCCCTAATGCATTTCTCTTGTCATTTCTCAATTTAACCAGCTTATCATTTTCAATAATACCTAAAGCTGATTGTTTAGAGCCTTCACCTGGTGTATTTAAATTAATGAATTCATTAGGATAAAATTCAATTTCGCTATCTATATCTTCAATACTTAAATTACCGTTTTGATAAAATTGATCTATCTTATTGCCACTAATTTCACACTGAGTATAACCAGTATATAAGTCTTCATCTGTTAATCTATCTGCCTTATGCATTTCAGCTTTTAAACCGAAAGCATCAGCTATTAATCTTAAATTTATATCATTAGAAACCAGGATAACTTCCTTATCACTATTTTTTTTCAAATGTATGGCAGCATTAATTATTCTATTATCCATTTTATCTAAACTAATATTTTGAGGCAGTTCTCTTTTGTGGCCATTTATTACAACCCTTAAAACTCCGCCACCTTCAAGCTTTACACCTTCATCAAGTCGTCCCTTCTCTCTTAAATCTTCTAACAATCTTGAAGTTTCTCTGGCATTATATCCTAAATCAGATGACTTATTCTTTTGATCATCTATCTCCTCTAAAACAGCCATTGGAATAATTACATCATTATCCTCAAAAGAAAATATAGATCTTGGATTCATTAACAATACATTGGTATCAAGAACAAATATTTTTTTTGCCATCGCTACACTTCCCATAAAGAAAGGCCACTTTCAGGCTCCTCAACTCTTACCTGTGGTTCACCAATAAATTCTTGAATAATAGTCTCTGCTACATATATCTCCGAGCCCTCAGCAAGATGACCTCCATAAGACCTGCCTTCTGAATCAGTTATAATTATATGAGCATGGATAAAGGGCTCACCATCAAGCATAGAAATATTCCCCTGACAGTGAGCTATCTCAACCCCTGCATCAAATTCATGGTAATAATAGTTTCTATCATTTTGATTAAAATATCCTATTTTTGCATTTCTAAGCGCTCCTAAAACCTTTACCTGTCCTGAGCGAATCCCGGCTTCTTTAATCAGGTCAGTTAGACTATTTAATAAATCTTCTCCTCTTGGTAAGCGTCCCTTTAAAACCTGACCTGGCTCATAATTATTAAAACCTTGAAATCTATCGTCCTTTAGTTTCATTACTATTCCCCCTGGATTCTATTAAGATTATTTTCAGCTCTCGTAAAATCTGGATCAATTTCCAGTGCAGCTTCAAATGCTTCAACAGCTTCAGCTTCTGCACCTGTATTTAGTAAAGCCAGTCCATAATTATTATAAATATAGGCTTCACCTGGTTCTAATGCAACTGCCTCTCCCAGATACTCTACAGCTTCTTCATATCTCCCATCTTCTAATAAGAGCAAACCTAAATTATTATAGAGATATGGATTATCACCATACTCAATTCCTTCAAGATAAGCAGCCTCTGATGATTCAAGCTCTCCCTTGCTAGAATAAATTAACCCTAATAAATTATGATACTGAGTATCTAAAATATCACCATCAAAATCAGTTAAAATTTCATAAGCTGTTTCATAAGCTTCTGACCTGTATAATGCCCTTGTATAATTAACAACTGTCCTGTAATCATCAGGTCTCAATTCATATGCATTCTCAAAATAAGGTATGGCAGTTTCTGGTTGACCAATATTATTATAACTAAGCCCTGCAAAATAATATGCCTGCCAGCTTTCTTCTCCCTCATCAATTAAATCACTAAAAACAGAGGCAGCATTTTCATATTCAGCATTATTAAAATACTCCATTGCCTGGTTTAAAGATGCACCTTCAATTTGTGAACTCATGCCTACCATTAAAACAACTGCAAGAGCAAAGACAATAATTAAATTTCTTTTTTTCATTTTAATTACCCTCCTTTCTTTTGATAGTAATTGCAATAATTTTTTAACCGACATATCTCACATTTAGGACTTCTAGCCTTACAAACTTCTCTACCATGAAATATTAGCCAGTGATGCATGTCAGCCCACAATTCTTCAGGAATAAGATCTTTTAACTGTTCTTCAACCTCTTCCACTCTGTCACTACTTGCTAGACCTAACCTATTAGAAACTCTAAAAACATGAGTATCAACAGGAAAAGCCGGAGTTGAAAAAGCACCAACTAAAACAACACTTGCTGTTTTTCTGCCAACACCAGGTAATTTCAATAAATCCGAGAAATTTCTTGGCACCTGACCATCAAAATCAGCTAAAATAATTCTGCTGCTTTCCACAATAAACTTACTCTTATTTCTATAAAGACCAATAGATTTAATTTTATCTGCTAATTCATTTGGACTTAATCTTGCAAAATCATCTGGGCTATCATATTCTTTAAAAAGCTCTTCAGTTACTTTATTAACCTGTACATCTGTCGTCTGAGCAGATAAGATAGTTGCCACTAACAATTCAAATGGCGAGTCATGATTTAATTCTGTTTCTGGCGCAGGGTATTTATCACCTAAAATATCAATTACAAAATTTAATTTCTCATCTAAATTTTTTTCCATTACATACACCTCTTCTAAACCATTATACTACTTTATACTGGAATTTTAAATGAAACCATGTTAATATATTTTTAATACACAATTAACAGGAGGTTTTAATATTGTATAAGTTCGGATTTGATATTGATGGAGTTTTAACTAATGAAGGCGATAATGATAATAATATCTGGCATAAAACTTTTATAGATCATTTTGGTGATAAAGTAAAAAAGGTTTCTGATAGTTATGATTTCAGAGAAGCTTATAACCTTCCAGATTCTGATATAATCGATTTCCTCAATGAAAATAAAGAAAAAATATTTTCCTCAGTACCACCTTATCAGGAAGCTATTGAGTTTTTGAATAGACTTAAAGAGCAGGGCCATAAAATAATCTTAATAACTGCCCGCCACGAAGAATTTAGAGATGTTACAGAAAAATGGCTGAGTAGAAATAACTTTTCTTATGATAAATTATATCATGATGAAAATAAAGCTCCTCTAGCTCTAAATGAAAATTTGGAAATATTTGTTGACGATCATCGAGACAATGTTAGAGATATTAAATCAGTCGGTATCCCAGCCCTTTTATTTACAAGAAGCCATAATTTAAATGCAAGCGAAGATGAATATACGGCTAGAGTTAGTAACTGGCAGGAAATCAAAGACTATATCAAAAACTATTATCTTCGATAAGAATTTCCACCAATAAATTCTCTTAAAACAGAAATCGGCGGTATAGTTAATTCTGGCATTGGAACTATTGGTTCTACCAATTCTTTTAAACGAACAGCTTCGTAATATGCCGGGCTTGATTTATCAATTCTATCTAGTAAAGGTATTAGATGCTTTTTTAGAACAGCCAGTTCATAAATTAATGCTGAATTAAATATTACATCAGCATTTTCTTGATAGGGGAAGATATTTTTCTCTTCTCCTTTTCTTACTTTTGGCCACCAGTCAATTGTTGTCTCTGCATCATGTCCTCTATATTTATGGTCTCTAACTATTCTTCTGATAAACCTGGTATCAGATGTTGGTATTCGATTATGATAATCCATATTTAACTGGGTAAGTGCACTTACATAAATTTTATATTTATGATTTTTAGGAATAACCTCTGTTAACCTCTCATTTAATCCATGTATACCTTCAATCAAAATTGGTTGATCATCTTCAATCTGCAAGTAATTCCCATTATATTCTCTCTTGCCAGTTTCAAAATTATATTCAGGGAGTTCCACCCTTTCACCTTGCAATAATCTTAATAAATGGTCATTAAATAATTCTAAATCAATAGCTTCAAGTGCTTCAAAATCTAAGTTTCCATCTTTATCAAGTGGAGTCTCATCTCTATTAACAAAATAATCATCTATTGAAATGTTAACAGGCTTTAAACCATCTATCCTTAAATGAGTCGCCAGCCGGTGAGAGAATGTTGTTTTCCCAGACGACGATGGTCCAGCTATTAATATTACTCTCCTTGTATCTATCTCATCATATATATTATCAGCAATTTTAGTAATATTTTTTTCATGAATAGCTTCAGATATTCTAATTAATTCTTCACCATCATCTTCTCTAATTATATTATTTAAATCATTTACATATCCAACCCCAATTATTTCACCTAATCTCTCATAATCAATAAATATATTGGCTAATTTAGGCGAATCAACAAACTCAGGAACCTTACCTGAATCTATCTGCTGAGGGAATAATAGAACAAAACCAGGTAATGAATAATGCAGATCAAATTTATCTAAGTATCTGGTGCTCGGAAGTAATTCATAATAAAAATAATCATAATAACCATCAAGATTATACACTTCAACCTTCTCACCATCAGGCTTTTCTGATAATATATCTATTTTATCCTGAAATCCCTGATCCTGATAAATCTCAATTAATTCATTTTTATCCATCAATTCTTTTTTTATCTCAATATCTTTTTCAACGTACTTACTCATTCTAATTTTTAGTTTTTTTAAATCATGTCTGGTTAAAGGCTTACCTTTAAAAATCTCACAATAGATTCCATTACTCAAAGAATGTTCTATCTTTAATCTGGAATCAGGAAATAACTCATAAACTGCTTTTGCAAGCAATAAGAAGAGACTTCTTCGATATATTCTATTACCTAATTCTTCCCCTCTACTAATACTTTTAATCTCTATATCATCTTCAGGTATAAAATTTAATCTTACCAGTTCATTTTCTACAACAGCTGCTACAAATTTATTATTAGGAAGGTCTGTTTTTGAAAAAATTTCGCTTAGTTCCATACCCTTTGGAAAACTATATTTTTCTCCATCTATAACTAAATCCAGCATATAATTAAAGCCCCCTTGGTAACTAATTCATTTTATTATATAGACTCAAATAATGTTCAATTATTGGAGAATTTGATACTTCAAGTTTATCAACAATATTATTATATTGCCTATTTTTAATATTCGACAAATTAATTAATAAATTCCTAACTAAAACTCTATTTCCACGCCAGCTAAATGCATAGTCATTATATATCTTCTTTTTTTCAAGATATGAATTAATAACCCATTCAGGATCTATTTCTTTAATGCCAGTCCATTCTTTAGCTGTTTCATTTCTTATATTTTTAGCAGTTTTAGTGTTATTATAAGGGCAAACCTGCTGACAGATATCACAGCCCCAAAAATTATTGCTAATTAATTTATCCTGTGAGCGGCCTAAGACACCTTTTTTCTGAGTAAGATAACTTATACATTTTTCCTTATATAACTTAGGAATTCCATCTTCTAAATATAATGCTTTACCTGGGCAATGCTTCTGACAGAGTTTACAGCTATCGCAACATATTTTATCACTATTTAAATGATTAATTTCAATCTTAATATTTACAGCCATTAAACCAATAAAAGAGTAAGTGCCTATCTCAGGATTAATTAAAAGTGTATTATAACCTATTTCCCCAAGTCCAGCTTCATAGGCTAGCTTTTTCTCAGGTAAAAAATGGTTATCAACACCAATCCACAACAATTTTGATTCAATATTATTAACTAAAGCATTAGCCAATAAATTAATTTTATCTTTTAATATATTATGATAGTCTATTCCCCTTGCATATTTAGAAAGCTTTAACTTATATCCTAAATCACCAAACACTGGAGGTAATAGTTCCGGATAAGGTTGTAAAAATACCAAAAGAGAGCCGGCATCTTTTAATTGCCGGCTATAATCTCTTTTGTATTTTATCAGCAAATTCTCTGGAAGTATTCCAACCTTTAACCCTGCTGATTTTACCTTTTCTAGCCAATTATTTATTCTCATTTAAATCAACCTATTATTGAGAAACTTCTAATTCTCTTAGAAGCTCTTCAAGTCTATCCATCTGCTGGCCATAACTCTGCCAGTCTCCCTGCTGTATAGCTTGCTGAGCCTGGTTATATACATTTATAATCTCATTAATTAGTTCTGGATCTTCAATATCATCAATTTCAACTGGATCCGGTTCTGGATCTTCAGTTGGATCAACAGTATCTTCCATCTCTTCCATCTCTTCTAATTCTTCAGGTGATGGTTCGATCTCTTCAACAGGATCAGCATCCACATCAATGCCAACATCAGCTAATCCTTCATCTTCAAGTTCTTCTTCATCTAATTCTTGAGTTGGTTCAGCTTCACCAAAAACAACATCTAATGCATCGAGTAAAGTCTCTTCCATTGCTATCATATCATTATATCCCACTATTACTCTTCTTAATTCTGGTAGAGCACCTGCTTCAGCCTGTAAAAAGATTGGCTCAATATATACTATCGAGTTTTCTACAGGTAAAACAAGTAAGTTTCCTCTAATAACCCTGGATCCTTGCTGATCCCATAAACTGAGCAATTGAGAAATATATGCATTTTGATCTATTCTAGATTCAATCTGAGAAGGACCATAGACTAATTCTCCTCTTGGGAAGTTAAATAATTTTATCTCTCCATAATTTTCTCCATCAGATCTGGCAGCCATCCAGGCAACCATATTATTTCTATTTGCTGGAGTAAATGGAATCATTAAAGTAAACTCAACATTTTCTTCTCCTGGCAATCTAGTCGAAATATAATAAGGTTCTACAGGAATAGTGCTTCCAGCATAATTTTCATTTGGAATATCCCAGACATCTTCCTGGTTGTAAAATACAGTTGGGTTCTCCATATGATACCTTTTAAAGACCTCTGCCTGTATTGAAAATAGATCAGCTGGATATCTTACATGAGGTCTTAAGCTTTCAGGCATTTCATCAAGGCTTTTAAATAAACCTGGGAATATATTAGAATACGTATTTACAATTGGATCGTCTTCTTCAGCAATATAGAAATCAACATCTCCTTCGTATGCATCAACAACAACCTTAACTGAATTTCTAATATAATTTATATTTTGATTGATAGGTTCTGAATAAGGATATCTATTTGAGAATGTATAAGCATCCTGAATCCAGTAAATCTTGCCATCTGCAACAACAGGATATGGATCATCATCTAACTCTAAAAATGGTGCAATCTTATTAACTCTCTCCTGAATATTTCTATCAAACATCATTCTTGAATCTGGAGATATATCATCAGCAAGCATTATTCTTATATCATTAAATCTCATACTAAATAATGCTCTTTTAAGATAACCATCCAATTGAACTCCACCATTTCCAGAATAATTGGTATAGACATTAGTTCCACCATCAGGATAATGAAATTCTTCTTCAAGGTTATTTACAATAACATATTCAGCAGTGCTCTCTCCATAATAAACAGAAGGATTATCCAGAACCAGATCAGTATCGGTTCTAGGTGGAATATCCTCTATAAACATTTCTGGCAATCCCTGAGCAGTACTAGCGCTAACATCAGCCATTGCAACACCCATACCATGAGTATATTTCAACCGCTGGTTAACCCAGGTCTGTGCCTGTGGATTAAGACCAGACTGATTCATCTCTCTAACAGATAGTAAAACCTGCTTATATTCATCATCAATTATATAACGATCAATATCAACATCCATAAAACTATAATATTGCCTTAATTCCTGTAACTGACTAAAAGTTGTTTGTATTGGCCTTGGATCCCACAATCTTACATTATTAAAGATTTCAGGATTATTATCGACATCTTCTCTTGTCAATTCATTATCTAAATCAAATCTAGTTGTTTCAACTTCATCCAGATTATAAGCTTGCTGAGTCATATTAATATTATATTCTATATATGGAGTCTCTCTTCCCAGCTCATTCGGCTCAACCTGAAATCTTTGCACAAATCCAGGATATACATTCAATAATAAAACAGATGCAATAATCCAAACACCGACTACACCAGCTATCAACTTATATTTCTTCTTAAACAGGCTAAATATAGCTAAACCGGTTAAGAGGATTACTAATACCATTAATATTCTTAATCCTGGTAATGTGGCATTTATATCGGTATAACTTGCACCAAAGGCCACTCCCCTATCAGAATACATTAACTCATACATCTGTAATCTATAATCAATAGCCTTAGTTATAAGATATAAGATTAAAAGAATTATCAAGTGGTTTTTAGCACTTTTTGATAAATTAAATTTTAAGTTATTTATATCTATTGAATTAATCCCTGAAGATAAAAGATAAATTAAACCAACTACAAAAATAGTAAAGATTATTATAATTACAGCTATTTCTCTAAATAATTCAAATACTGGCAAAGAGAATAAATAAAAAGAAACATCCCTACCAAATATAGGATCAACCTGACCAGTTGGAGATTGATTTATAAATTTCAATATAGTTTCCCAATTAGCTGCTCCAATATTAGAAAATATTACCCCTATAAAAATAGAGATCCCTAAAAATAAATACTTTAATCGCTGCAAATTCAGCCAATTTAATATAGGTATTTCTCTGTCAGGAAATATAGATTGAACCCGATCATTATTGGACATATTTATTAAATACATTAAATCATTTTTAGTATACCTCAGGTTAATATAAAAGAATAAAAATACTATTAAACCAACAGCAACTCTCATTCCAATCTGAGCTATAATCCTGGTAAAATAGGCATTTAGATAGCCTAATTCTCCAAACCATAGAATATCAGTGAAAAACCTGCTTCCAATTGCTAAAATAGCTAGTATTAATACTAGTATTCCTAAAACACTGAAGATAAATATTTTCCTTTTATTTGTCATTTACTTATCAGTCCCAATTATATAAGATTAAGTTTCTTAAAACTATAAAACTGATTCCCATCAACGTGCAATCTATCTTTAAATTTAATTCCTAAAATTGCCCCAGCCTGTCTCAATCTATTTACTTTCATTATCTCTTCCCGTTCTGGCGATTTAATATTTATATCTAAATTATCGATAATATAAATCATACATTCATCTTCAACATTTAAAGCCTGCTCAAAAACTTCCTTGGGATTTAAAGATAAATCATAATCAGTTCCTGGCCCCATAAGTTTCCAGCCCTTTAAAATCCTATATCTATCTAAAGTTACAACTAAAGCTCTTTCATTTTTTGATTCATTAATCAGGTTAAATAGCTTGATTAATTGACTCTCTTGATAAAAAGGAGTCTTTAAAAAATCTCTTTCAGATTCTTTCTCTGGATTATAACATTTTGATAACAAGCAGTCTATATTTTTAATATCTTTTAATTCCCTATAAAAATCAATAACCTCATCAGTACTAAACTCAGAATCTAAAGAAAGTTCCTGAGTAAAATTTTTAGGGAGTTTCTTATTATCAACTTTTAATAATGGATGATCGGATTCTAATATCTGGTATTGCAATTCTCTTGAACAGGGACATCTAAATGCAACAAAACCGAGCCCATTCAACCTTCCAATATCTTTAGTGAATTCACCAACACCAAGAATTTCAATTTCACCATCAAATTTTCCACATTTTAAACAGGCAATTTCGGTCATGTTTCTGCCCCCTTTCATAATTATTTACTCTGATAATCTATCAGCTCTATTAGCTACTTCATCATATACTTTATCTTCATCCAGAGTTTTCAATTCCCTATTTTCCATAATTAATCTACCATCTATGATTACAGTATCAACATCTCTTCCGCTCCCTGCATAAAATATATTGGATAAAGAATTATAATCCGGGGTATATGCAGGTTTATTATGAGTATTTATCAATATTACATCTGCTTTTTTACCTTCTTTTAGTTCACCAATTTCAGCATTCCCTAAAGCCTTTGCTCCATTTGTTGTTACAATTTCTAAAATATTATTTAAAGGTATTACAGTTGGATCATTATTTACAGCTTTTTGCAGGTAAGAAGCCAGCCTGACATCATGAATTAGGTCTAAACCATTATTGCTTGCAACCCCATCTGTACCCAGACTCACATTAATACCAGCATCTAAAAGTTCTTTGAGTCTAATAATTCCACTACCTAATTTCATATTACTTGCTGGGTTATGAGATATATGAACATTATTTTCAGCTAAAATCTTAATATCATTATCACTTAAATGAACTCCATGGGCTGCTAGAGTATGATAATTAAATAAACCGATTTCATCAAGGTATTGCACTGGAGTCTTCCCAGAATCATTAACTAAATCATCTACCTCTTCTTTTGTTTCAGCAACATGAATATGAATCATACTATTATATTTATCAGCAATTTTCATAACTTCTTTTAAATAATCTTCACTGCAGGTATAGGGAGAATGAGGTGCTAGATTAATTTTAACACGATTATTTAAATATCCATCGTACATTTCAATTAATCTCACAGATTCTTCTAAACCCTTTTCTCCATCATTTTCTTCTATTAAACCATAACCTAAATCTGCCCTAATCCCGCTCTCTCTAACAGCATCAATTACTCGATCTGTTGCAAAATACATATCATTAAATGTTGTCACACCATTTTTTATCATTTCAATAATAGCTAATTTAGTTCCCCAGTAAATATCCTCTTCATTCATTCGGCTCTCAAAGGGCCAGATCTTTTCAGTAAGCCAGGTATGCAACTTATAATCATCTGCATATCCCCTCAAAAGATTCATGCCTGCATGTGTATGGGTATTAATCAGACCAGGTAAAACAAGCATTCCTGTAGCATCAATAATTTCAACATCTTCTCTATCCTTAATTATACCATAATCTTCATCATTAATACTACCTATTTTTTCAATCTTATCCCCTTCTAATAAAATATATCCATTTTTGATGCCCTCATTATTGCTTGAAGTACCAAAAGCCTCTTTAAAATTATCAATCAATATCATATTAATTCCCCCGGACTGTCAATTTTATTTTAACAATTCACCATTATCACACTCACTGGTTATAATTTGATAGCTTTTATCAAAGAAAATCTCTAAATGGATTTTATTATAACAATCTGGACAAACAATATATTTCTTTAACATATAATTTCCAGGTTGATCATCTTCATAAACAGTTGCTATATCATATGTCTTTAAAACTTTTATTTCATTGATATTTTTGCATTTGTTACATTTAACCTTAAAAGCAAGCATCTTATCCTTATCATCTGTCGAGCCGCTAAATAAACCTTTAATTATTTCTATAATTTTCAGAATAATCACCCCAAATTTATTTATATGTATATAAGTAATTATAACTGATATACCTGCCCTAATCAAGTAAAGCCAGGCATAAATGCCTGGCTCACATGATTATATTATTTAAGAATTAATGTCCTTTTCTTGCGCCTAATTCTTTATCAAGCATATATATGCCTGTATTGGTATCTCCAACTTTTTCGAATTTATCTAAAATCTCATTAACAGTATCTTCTTCTTCAACCTGTTCGTCAACAAACCAGTTTAAGAACACTTCAGTTGCATAATCGTCATGTTCTCTTGCCAGTGAAACTAAATTATTAATTCTGTCACTGATATATTCTTCATGTTCCAGTGCTGCTTCAAATACAGCCTGTGGTGAATCCCATTCAAAAGGTGGCTCTGAAATTGCTGCTAATTTAACTCTTCCTCCACGTTCATTAATAAAATCATAAAATTTACGTGCATGTTCTTGCTCTTCTAAAGCCTGCATATCCATCCAGGCAGCAAATCCTGGGAAACCTTCCTCTTCAAACATTGCAGCCATTGCCTGATAAATATAAGCAGATTCTAACTCAGCATTCAATTGATCGTTTAAAGCTTCTAAAATTTCTTTTTTTAACTCCATTTTTTATGCCTCCTATTTTATTAAATAATCTTCAAATTGGAAAATCTATTAATTCCTGATATAATCATATCGTATTTAAAATATTTTTCAAGCCTAAATAGGAGGAATTCTTATGAAATCAGAAAATATTATTAATAAAATCAATTTGGATAAAGATTATTATAGTATTTTAAGTAATCGAGAAATAAATAAAAAAAATGATTATGTTTTATACTGGATGCAGGGTAGCCAGAGATTATCAGATAATAGAGCACTTTCAGTCTCTGCTAAAGTAGCCAATCAGTTAAATAAAAAATTATATATTATCTTTAATTTTGTTTCAGATTATCCTGAAGCTAATTATCGTCATTATTCATTTATGTATGATGGCATAAAAGAAATTTATGAAAATCTAAAAGAACCAGGTATTAGATTTATAGTAACCAAAGGAGACATTGTTACAAATATTAAAAAGTGGGCTGATAGGTCAGCAATTACATTTGTAGATAAGGGTTATTTAAAACCTCAACGAAACTGGAGAAATTCACTAAATGAAAAAATTAATGTGCCGTTAGTTGAAATTGCAACTAACACAGTAGTCCCTATCCAAAAAGTTTCTAATAAAGAAGAATACGCCGCTTATACAATCCGAAATAAGATTAATAAATATGTGGATGAAGAATTATTTATCTGGAATCTACCTGAGTTAAATAACAAATGCAATCTAGATCATATTGAGCCTGAAAATTTCACAGATAAAGATGCTTTTTTATCTTCATTAAAACTAAATAATGATCTACCTGAAATCAGCAGTTTTACTGGAGGTTATTCTCAGGCTAAGCTTAAATTAAAAAGTTTTATTGATAATAACCTTAAAGATTATCAGGAAAATAGTAACGATCCAGATTTAAATATTCAATCAAATCTAAGTCCTTATCTTCATTTTGGACAAATTTCTCCTAGAGAAATAGCTTTATTAGTAAAAGATGAGGCTGAATTAAATCCTGCTATTAATCCTGAAGATTTCTTAGAACAGCTAATAGTCAGAAGAGAATTAAGTTTTAATTTTGTCTATTATAATAAGTTGTATGATAGCTATCCAGGAGCACTCCCTGATTGGGCAAAAAAGTCTTTAGAAATTCATGCTGATGACCCAAGAGATTATATATATTCCAAATCAGATTTTGAAAATGCTAAAACCCATGATTATTACTGGAATGCTGCTCAACTGGAACATATATATACCGGTAAAATCCATAATTATATGAGAATGTACTGGGGCAAAAAAATACTTGAATGGTCACCTGACCCTGAATCAGCCTTTAATCTTGCTCTTTATTTAAATAATAAATATAGCCTTGATGGTAGAGACCCTAATTCTTATGCCGGTGTAGCCTGGTGTTTTGGAAAACATGATAGAGCCTGGCAGGAAAGGTCTGTATTTGGTAAAACTAGATACATGAATCAAAATGGCTTAAAACGAAAATTCAGTATGGATGAATATATAAAAAGAATCAAAAAGATATCTGGTCTTTCTAAAATTAAAGGTGATAAATAATTAAAGAGGGGCAATTGCCCCTCTTTAATCAATATAATATAGTTTATTAGCAATATGTATTGCTAAATTTATTGCTAGATATAAATGCGGTATTATTGATCTTTAACTGACTCTTTGAAAGTTTTACCTGCTCTAAAAGTAGGTACCTTTCTTGCAGGAATTTTAATGGTTTCTTCAGGGTTCTGAGGATTCCTGCCCTGTCTTGCTTTGCGATCTTTAACTTCAAAGCTTCCAAAACCAATAATCTGTACATTATCTCTAGTTTCCTGGTCTTTTTCTGCTTCTTCTGTTAAATAATCCATGATTGAATCAAAGGTAGTATTAACAATCTCATTACAATCTTTTTTAGTGTGCCCAGTCTTTTCAGCAACCAAATCAATTAATTCAGTCTTAGTCATTGTCTCACCTCCTCATAAAATTATTACTTACTTACTCTTATTCTTGATATATCATAAAACTCCTGCTTAAATCAGAAAAAAATTCATTTAAATCACTAATATTTTAATAAATTAGCTGATTTCAGTCTTAATTTCCCTATTCATAAGGTCATCAACAGCTTTTAAAGGATCTTTATCCTCAAATAAAACCTCATAAATTTCTTCTGTTATAGGCATTTCTGTCTTAACTTTTCCACCTTTTTTGGCTAAAATAACAGATCTTGTAGTTTTTATTCCCTCTACAACCTGGCCAACTTCTCTTTCGGCCTCATCAATACTTAAACCCTGACCAATTTTATAACCAAAACTCCTATTCCTGCTGTGTTCACTGGTGCAGGTAACAACCAGGTCTCCTAATCCAGATAAACCAGAAAAAGTTGCCTTATTGGCTCCTAGTTCAACTCCAAATCTGCTTATTTCTGTTAGCCCTCTGGTTATTAAGGCAGCAATAGAATTATCTCCATAACCAAGTCCAGCGACTATACCTGATGCCAGAGCAATAATATTCTTAATTGCACCACCTAATTCAACCCCGACTATATCCGGGTTAGTATAGGCTCTAAATCTAATATTACTCATAGCTTTTTGAACTACTTTTGCAGACTCCATATCTTTAGATGCCACAACTGCTGCTGTTGGTTTATCAAGAATTACTTCTTCAGCATGGGTTGGCCCTGATAAAACTGTAATAGTATTGGCCAGTTCTTCAGATATTATCTCACTATTTGTTAAAAAACTATCCTCATCTATACCTTTGGCAGTAGATACAACAATGGCATCCTTACTAATATATTTTTTTACTTTTCTAGAAACTTCCCTGGTGGCTGAAGTCGGGACTGAAATAAAAACTATATCCTTATTAGATACAGCCTCTTTAAGATCATTAGTTGGAATAATAAAATCAGATAATTTATAATCAGGGAAGTAATCCTTATTCCTGCCTGTCTTAATCATTTCATTTACCTGCTCAGCTCTCTTGGCATATAAATAAACGTTAAAATTATTCTTTGTTAAATTTTCAGCAATAGCAGTTCCCCAGCTGCCTCCACCTATTACTGCAATCTTTTTAGTCATAATAACACCTCAAATTATTTTTCTTTGCTGGAACCTAAACTTATTGGTTTTTCTTCTCCTTTAAGCAACCTTTTTATATTTTCTCTATGAGTATATAAAACAAATAAAAACAATAAAAATGCCATAAATGTTTCGATTCCAGAACCAGTTAAAAACCAGATAGAAATAGGTAAAGACCCAATTCCAATAATTGAAGCCAGTGAAACTATCTTAATGGTAAAGGCAATACTCAACCAGATTATAGCTAGAATTAAAAAACTAATAAAATTCAATCCTAAAATAACACCAAATGTAGTTGCCACGCCTTTTCCACCATCAAACTTAAGAAACACTGACCAATCATGCCCTATTATAGCAAAAAATCCAATTATGAAAATAAGATATTCAGGACTATCATAAAGGATATTTCTTCCAATCATTACCGGGAGAAACCCTTTGAAAATATCAATCAATGCTACTGCCGCTCCCATTTTGAACCCTAACTTTCTGGCAACATTTGTAGCTCCAACATTTCCACTTCCATAATCCCTGATATCAACATTTAAAATTGCTTTTGTAAATAAATATCCAGTTGGAATCGAACCAATTAAATAAGCAACTAAAATAAGAACAAAGAATGCCATCAAATCACTCCATCTTAATTTCTTTTCCTAAATTTTATATCAAGTGAAGTTCCAATAAACCCAAAGTTTTCTCTAAGACTATTATCAAGATATCTCTGGTAAGCAAAATGAACTAATTCAGGATCATTAACAAAAACAATAAATGTTGGGGGCCTCACAGAAGTCTGTGTTGCATAATAAATCTTAAGCCTCTTACCTTTATAAGCAGGTGGTTGCCTTAATTCTACAGCCTCCTGTATAACTTCATTTAATAATCCAGTTTTAACTCTCATAGATGCCTGGTCAAATACATATTCCATTAAATTTAATACTTCTTCAACTCTCTGCCCTGTTTTCGCAGATATAAAAGAAACAGGAGCATAATTTAAAAATTTAAGCTGATAATAAATTTCATCTCTATATTCCTGACTGGTATAAGTATCTTTTTCTATCATATCCCACTTATTCACTGCTAAAACAACAGGCTTACCTGCATCATGAACATAACCAACAATCTTTTTATCCTGGTCAGTAACTCCTTCATTAGCGTCAATCATCATTAAAACCACGTCTGCTCTTTCAATAGCATTTATAGCTCTTAAATTACTGTAATATTCAACAGACCAATCAACCTTTGATTTCCTTCTTAAACCGGCTGTGTCTATTAAATTAAATTTTCTATCTTTAAACTCAAATAAAGTATCAACGGCATCCCTTGTTGTTCCTGGTTGCGGGCTAACTAACACCCTTTCACTTCCCATTAAATAATTAACAAAAGAAGATTTTCCAACATTAGGTTTACCGACAATAGCCACATCTAAAATATCATCTTCATCTTTTTCCTCTTCTATCTCTTCAGGTAATTTTTCAACAATCTTCTCATAAAGATCACCAACATTTTTTCCATGCTCAGCAGAAATTGGTAAAACATCTTCAAAACCTAATGAGAAAAATTCCCAGGGTTCTTCTCCTTTAACAAATTGATCAACTTTATTAACAACAACAATTACCTCTTTTTTTGATCTTCTCAGCAACTCTGCAATTTCTTCATCCTGTGGAGTCATTCCAGTGCGATCATCAACCACAAATAAAATCAGATCAGATTCAGATATTGCCTGCTTTGCTTGAAATAAAACCTTAGATTTAATTCCCTTGTCTGAACCAGGTTCAATTCCTCCAGTATCAACAACAACAAAATCTCTTCCCTGCCAGGAACTATTTCCATAAATCCTATCTCGGGTCAAATTTGGTGTTCCTTCAACAATGGCCTGTCTTCTTCCAATAAATCTATTAAATAATGTTGATTTACCAACATTAGCTCTACCCACTATTGCAACAATCGGTCGTCCCATCAAAAATCACCTCCAAAATTTCTTTTATCTCACTAGCCTTACATATTCTATCATAATCTAATGTATTTTTAAAATCTTTTATACCATAATCATCTAAAGTTAAACCATTGTCATTGAAAATTATATCTGGTAAGATCAAAATCCCGGAATTTCCATCATCTGATAAGCCATAGAATATATCCTCAGCGGCAAGTAAACCAGTTACTGTAACTCCGCCACCTAAATATTTATTTTTAATAACCTCTACCTTAATATTTTCTGATAAGCTGTTAATTTCCTTCCAAAAACTTTTTAAAGCAAGCCATCCTAACTCAGATGTTATAATTGTAATCTCCTCATTAATTTCCAGATCTCTATTATCATATATATCTTTAATTTCTTTATAATTATCAAGCTCTAATCTGGTCATACCAATTCCATTTTCTAACTGTGGAAATTCATTATAATGATCTTTTTCAGGTATATTTTTATCAGATATTAAATAAAATTCATCAGATAAGTAAATATAATTATATCCCTCTTGCTCAATTAATTTTTTTTGCCACTTACCAGTAATATTAATTACCTCTTCAGCAGACTCCTTATCATATGAATTTAAATCAGGTAAATTATCTCTATGACCAGTTAATCCAACTGGAACAATTCCTATAGATTCAACATTTTCAGCAAGGCCTGTCAGGTCTTTTAAACTTCTCTCTAATTCTTTACCATCATTTATCCCTGGAATTAAAACTAATTGAAGATGAAAATGTATCCCGGCTTCTGAAAGCTCTCTTAAATCTTCCATAATTCTTCCTGCCCTGGGATTACACATTAATTCTTCTCTAAGTTCAGGATTGGTTGCATGAACGGAAACATAAAGTGGCGATAACTTTTCTCTTTTTATCCTCTCAAATTCATAATCTTTTAGATTAGTTAAAGTAATAAAACTTCCCTGTAAAAAAGAAAAACGATAATCATCATCTTTTTTAACCAGAGTTTCTCTGCTCCCTGAAGGCTGTTGATCAACAAAACAAAATATACATTTATTTTTGCAATTTTTTAAGCCATCAAAAACAATCTCAGAAAATCCTATACCAGAATCTTCATTTTCTAAAGTTAAACACACATTTTTAATTTTATCATCATCAGAATCGATATATTTTATTCTTAATTCTTCATTAAGGGATAAAAACAAATAATCGATATAATCCCTTAATTCCTCACTATTTATACTTATTATATCATCACCGGCTTTTAAACCAGCTTTATCAGCTGGTGAATCCGGTCTGATATATGCAATTTCAGCCATAATCTAACCTCCGTAACTTGATAATACCATATATAATAGGCTGAAGCAACAATTAATAAAAAATAAAAAGGACCTGCCTTAGTCAAGACAGATCCCTTTAGCATTCTGAATTAATCGTTGATTACTGCTCATCATCATCCATTAATGATTTTAAGTCGCCTAATCTTTCGCCAATTGTGGCGCCAGAAGGCATTTCTTCTTCAGATTTATCTGATTTATCATCTGAAGAACTACCTTTACTATCATTACTTGAGCTGGATGAAGAAACAGTCTTTTCTTTTTCTTCAGGTTCTTCAAGCTCTTTAATACTTAATCCAACTCGCTTCTGTTCAGGATCAATATTAATTATTTTGGCTTCTCTTTCTTCATCAACAGAAACCACTTCATCAGCAGTTTTTACATGACGATGTGAAAGTTGGGAAATATGAATTAAACCTTCAATACCTTCTTCAACTTCCATGAAAGCTCCAAAATCAACAATTTTGGTGACTTTACCCTCAATAACTTCACCTTCATAATGTTTGCGGGCAAACTCTTCCCATGGGTCTGGAAGTAATTGTTTGTATCCGAGAGAAATTCTTTCATTTTCTCTGTCAACTTCGAGAACCTTAACTTTAACTTCCTGGCCTTCCTCTAATACTGAAGAAGGATGATCTATTCTACCCCAGGACATTTCAGAAATATGGAGAAGACCTTCAATCCCTCCAATATCAACAAAAGCACCAAAATCAACAAGCTTAGTTACTGTACCTGTTAGCTCCTGGCCTTTTTCAAGGTTTTCAAGAGTTTCTACTTTGGCTTCTGCTCTTTCCTCTTCCATAACTTTCTTGGCAGATAGAACAACATTATTATTATTTCTATCAACTTCAATAACTTTTAATCTTAAAGTTTGACCAACAAAGTCTGAAAGATCTTCAACATAACCGATTGAAACATGTGAAGCAGGGATAAAGCCTCTTAAGCCAACATCGGCTACAAGACCACCTTTAACTTCTTTTTTGACCTCAGCTTCAATAACTTCATCATTTTCATGAATCTTTTCAATTTCATCCCAGGCTACTTCCTGGTCAGCTCTTTTTTTAGAAAGAATCATGTTACCCTCGTCATCTTCAAGAGTTAAAATGACAACTTTTATTTCTTCATCTAATGATACTTCATCATGAGGATCAGAAACATCACTATTACTTAATTCCCTTAAAGGAATGAAACCATCAGTTTTATAATTAACGTCAACATAGACGCCCTGATCATTTATTTCAACAACAGTACCTTCTACAGTCTGACCTTTTTCAAGGTTAGCTATATCATTATCACTGTATTGAAAAACTTCTTCCTCTTCTGATTCCTCGGTTTCTTCAACCTCATCAGTTTCAGACTGTTCAGCTTCATCAGTTTCAGTTTCTTCAGAAGCTTCAACTTCCTCAACCTCTGGTTCCTCTTTAGTTTCAATCACCTCATCATTCTCTTCCTTTTTTTCTAATTCTTCAATCTCTTCTTGTTCTTTTTCTTCAATTTCTAAGTCTTTTTTCTCTTCACTCATTGCCTGAATGACCTCCTTTATTAACCAATCTGGGGTCGATGCCCCAGCTGTAATACCTATTTTATTTATATTTTCCAGCCAACTCCATTCAATATCTTCAGCTGTTTCTATGTGATATGTTGGAGTTCCTGTATTTGAACAAATTTCTGCTAATCTATTTGTATTGGCACTATTGAAGCCACCAATTACAAACATTATTTCAACATCATCAGCTAAATTTTCAGCGCCTGACTGTCTTACCTGGGTTGTATTACAAATAGTATTATAAATCTTTAATTCTTTAACCCTATTTAATAATAAACCAATCAGTTCCTTAAAAGATGCAGGCGACTTTGTCGTTTGAGCAACAATACCAACCTTGCTTTGCAGATCAATTTCATCAAGATCATTTTTATCTTCAACAATTAAGGCTTTATAATCAGTAGCTCCTAAAATTCCTTTTACTTCAGGATGATCCTGATCTCCATAAATAAGAGTTTGATAACCTTCTTCCATTAGAAGTTGAGCATTTTTTTGTGCCTTTTTGACATAAGGGCAGGTAGCATCTAAGATTGTCAAACCTTTATTTTCAGCTTGTTCAATCGTCTTTGGCTCAACTCCGTGGGAGCGAATAATTATTACACCAGAATCAATTTCACTGAGATCCTCCACAGATCTGATTCCAAGTTCTTCTAATTTTTCAACAACCTGTGGATTATGAATTATTGGTCCCAGAGTGTAGACCTTGATATCACTTTCATCTTGAACTGCTTCCATAGCCATATCGATAGCTCTCTTAACACCAAAACAGAAGCCGGCTTCTTCAGCAGTTGTTATCTCCAGAACCTTCACCCCCTTTCAAATCTCAACCTTGCCCTTTTATACTTTTCTCTATTCATTGTATAATTCCTGCTTATAAACAGAAATTTTTCTAAATTTATTCATTCACCAGAGAAATAATTTCAGACATTACTTCATTAGCGACTTTCTCTCGTTCTTCTTTGTCTAGCTTTTTACCAAAATATTCATCTAGAATTAAAGGCTCACCGATATTAACTCTAGGCGTGCCTTTTCTTTTAATATTTTTAATACCAATTGGTAAAATTGGAGATTTAGCCATAATTGCTAGCATTACAGAGCCAGAGTGTGGTTCACCTGGCGAACCTTCTGGATAGCGGGTGCCTTCTGGAAAAATACCTAAAACCTGATCATTCCTTAAAATTTTGATAGCTTTCCGGAAAGCTCTACTATCGCCTGTACCTCTTTTTAATGGAAAAGCCCCCAGTTTTTTTAAAATAGCACCAGCAATTTTATTTTCAAATAATTCAGCCTTGGCCATATAATGTATCTTCCGAGGTAAGATAGATCCAATCAATGGCGGGTCTAAATAAGAAATATGATTTGACATAACAACCAGCGGCCCTGATTCAGGTATATTTTCTCTGCCCTTAACTTCAACCCTCATTATAAATTTAGCATATAAATTAAATATACCGCTTGCAGCTTTATAAAATAAATCAGCCAAATCAACCGCCACCTTCCAGCAGAGATATTATTCTATCTGCTACTTCTTCAGGAGTTAAATCATCAGATATTATCTTATGAGCATCATCGGCTTCTTTTAAAGGGGAATGCTCCCTGTTTGAATCTTTTTCATCTCTAATTTTAATTTTTTCCTCAACCTCAGCCATATCAATATCAATTTCTCTCTCCACTAAATCATAATACCTTCTTTTTGCTCTTTCTTCAAGTGTTGCAGTCAAAAAAATTTTTAAATCTGCATCAGGAAGAACTCTAGTACCTATATCTCGTCCATCCATAACAACATTATTATTTCCTGCAAGCTCTCTTTGCTTTTCTAACATAATCTCCCTAACTTCAGGAATAGAAGCCACCTTAGAAACATTATTATCAACTTCAACTGATCGTATTTCATCAGTTAAATCCCTGGAATTAACAAAAACCAAAACATTACCATCTTTATCAGGTGTGGAAAAATCAATCGATATATCTCTAGCTATTTTAATTATTATATCGTTATCTTCCATTATAACATCTTTTTCTAATGCAAGAAAGGTCACTGCCCTATACATGGCACCTGTATCAATATATTTAAAATTTAATTTAGTAGCTATAATCTTTGCAACAGTCGATTTCCCGGCCCCTGAGGGGCCATCAATTGCTATTGTTTCTGCCATATATCTCATCCTCTCAATAACTAATCAATCAAATCAGGTCTTAAATTAGCAGCTTCATTTAAGTAAATATGCTTTACATCCCTGCTATTTGGCCTTTCTAAATAAATCAACAGCCTTATTGTATGATCTAAAGCTCCAGTTATTTCAGGTTCTAAAGAACTAAATAGAGGTATCCTGTCATAACCTAAATCTCTAAAAGCTTTAGCTGGGTAATAACTTTTAATATCCGATGTTGTGGAGAAAGTTATACTTATGACTTCTGATTCATTTATCGTATTACTGGACCATATTTCTTTGATTAGCTCTCTAACAGCATTTTGTACAGATTCTTTATTATCCTCTTTTATTGTAGTAGCGCCTCTAATAGCAAGCATTAATCAACCACCATCTCTTCCTTCAATTTCACCCAGGTTTATCAGAGCACTCTTTGCAGCTTTTTGTTCTGCTCCTTTTTTTGTAGACCCGCTACCTTTTCCTAATCTCTCACCATTTAATAGAACTTCCATTTTAAACTCCTTATTGTGATCAGGACCAAGCTCTTCAATGATTTTATACTCTGGTCTTTTATCAGAATTTTGTTGCACATATTCCTGTAATACCGTCTTGAAATCCTTATTATATTCACCAGTCTTTACTAGCTCAATATCTTCATCAAAAAAATCATTTATAAATCTCTTTGCTTTTTCAAAACCCTGATCAAGATAAATTGCTCCAAAAATTGCTTCCAGGGCATCAGCAAGAATTGAATCTCTCTTTCTGCCGCCAGTCATTTCTTCACCACGACCTAATAAAAGATGACCACTCAGCTCAATATCTCTAGCTTTTCTTGCCAGTGTTACTGAACTTACTAAAATAGCTCTCATTTTAGCAAGACCACCTTCAGGCATCTCACCATAATCTTCAAAAATTTTTGTAGCAATTGAGAGGCCAAGAACCGAATCTCCCAGGAACTCAAGCCTCTCATTATTATTTAATGATAGATCAGGGTTTTCATTTGGGAAAGATTTATGTGTTATAGCTTTTAGCAGAAGTGATTTATCATTAAATTCAATTTTTAATTTTTCTTCTAGTTGATAAATACCTGCTTTTAGCATAATATCTTCCATTACTATACTCACCCTATCTTATTTGTTTTAATTACTCAGTATACTCTCCAACAACCAGACAGGCATTATGCCCACCAAATCCGAATGAATTACTCATAGAATATTTTAAATCTTCTATTTTGCGAGACTTGCCTGGCACATAATCTAGATCACAATCTACATCTAAGTTCTCATAATTTATTGTCGGTGGAACTTCTTTATTATAAACTGATAATAATGAGGCAATCAATTCAACACCACCGGCAGCACCTAATAAGTGACCGGTCATAGATTTAGTAGAACTAATAGGTAGATTATCTGCATGTTCACCAAATACTGCTTTAATAGCCATAGTTTCAAATTTATCATTAAATGGAGTAGATGTGCCATGAGCATTAATATAACCCATTTCATTATAATCAATTCCAGCTTTATCAAGTGCCATCTTCATAGCTCTGGCAGCGCCTTCACCTTCAGGAGCAGGTTGAGTAATATGATGTGCATCTCCTGTAAAGCCATATCCAAGAACCTCTCCATATATTCTGGCTCCTCTAGCCTTAGCATGCTCCAAATCTTCAAGCACAACCATACCGCTACCTTCACCAATTACAAAGCCATCTCTATCTTTGTCAAATGGTCTGCTGGCTTTTTCAGGCTCATCGTTTCTCGTTGATAAAGCTTTCATTGAACCAAAACCAGCCAGAGCAGATGGAGTTATAGAAGCTTCTGAACCACCGGCTATCATTACTTTTGCATCGCCTCTTTTTATGATTTCCATGGCATCACCAATTGCATGTGTACCAGATGCACAGGCAGTTACAGTATTATTATTTGGACCTTTAGCTCCAGTATAAATAGAAACCTGACCAGATCCCATATTAGAGATCATCATTGGTATAAAGAAAGGACTAATTCTACCTGGACCTCTGTCATGAAGCCTTTTTATCTGTTCTTCCATTACTTCAAGACCGCCAATACCAGAACCAACAATAACACCAGTCTCATTAGCAATTTCATCGCCAATCTCTAAATCAGCATCTGCCAGGGCTTCCATTGCAGTATAAATTGCATATTGAGTAAAAAGTGCCATCCTCTTTCTATCTTTTCTAGTCATATATTTTTCTGCATTAAATTCTTTTAACTCAGCACCAATTCTGCTTGGATATTCTTCAATATTTTTTATTCCTTCAATCTCACTGATGCCTGATTTCCCGGCAATCAGATTTGACCAAAACTCATCTTTTGAATCTCCTAATGTAGATAATACACCTACACCTGTTACAACAACTCTATTAGACATTTAATTGTACCTCCCAGTCAATCTTAAACGAATATTTATAGTATTTCTTTGAAAATGGCCCCGTATAAACTAACGGGACCATTAATTTATAATTTAATTATTTGCTTCTAGATAATCAATTGCATCCTGAACTGTTTCTATCTTTTCAGCATCTTCATCAGGAATTTCAAGATCAAATTCCTCTTCCAATGCCATAACTAGTTCAACAACATCAAGTGAATCAGCACCTAGATCATCAATAAATGATGCTTCCAGAGTAACTTCATCAGGATCAACAGCTAATTCTTCAACGATTAAATTTTTAACACGTTCGAAAAGGTCTGCCATAACATTTCACCTCCTTTCAAATAATTATATAAATGTTAAAACTAAATTACATACCCAATCCTCCTGTAACTTTTATAACCTCACCAGTTATATAGCTGGATAAATCAGAAGCTAAAAAAGCTACAGTATTTGCAATTTCTTCAGGATCACCAGAACGGTTTAATGGAATATTTTCTTTCATTTTATTTAAAGCCTTTTCTGGCATCTCATCTGTCATTTCTGTAGAAATCAAACCAGGAGCAACTGCATTAACTGTAATTCCTCTGCTGGCAACTTCCTGAGCCAGAGATTTTGTAAATCCAATAATGCCAGCTTTACTTGCTGAATAATTAGTTTGACCGGCATTACCGGTAATTCCAACAATAGAGCTCATATTAATAATCTTTCCAGCTCTAGCTTTCATCATTGGCCTGATTACAGCATTACAAACATTAAATATTCCTGTGAGGTTAACATCTATAACCTGCTGCCATTCCTCTGGTTTCATTCTCATTAATAAACCATCTCTATTAATACCTGCGTTATTAACAAGTATATCAATTGTTTCAAATTTCTGCAAAGATTCATTAATTAATTTTTCTGCTTCCTCTTTTTCAGATACATCTGCTTGAATAACAATAACTTCAATATCAAATTTATCCTTAATTGATTCAGCAATTTCTTCAGCTCTATCTTTGCTATTATCTGAAGAATGATTAATTACTATATTAGCTCCAAATTCAGCCAATTTAAAAGCAGTAGCAGCTCCAATCCCTCTTGAGCTACCAGTTATTATAGCTGATTTCCCATTTAAATTTATCATATTAAATCACCAATAATTTTTTCTAAATCTTTGATATTTCTAGTTGAATAACAATCAACTGAACGATCTATTCTTCTTAACAAACCTTTTAAAACTCTGCCAGAACCAACCTCTACAAAAGTATCAATACCTTCATCAATCATTAAATTAATTGATTCTACCCAGCGAACTGAGCTGGTCAATTGGGCAATTAAATTTTCTTCAATTATATTGCTATCAATAACTTTCTCAGCTGTAGCATTAGCAACTATTGGTATAGATGCATCTTTTATTTCAACATTTTCAATAACAGATTTTAATCGATTAACAGCAGGTTCCATTAAACTTGAATGAAATGGACCGCTTACAGATAACTCAACAACCTTTTTTGCACCTGCATTATTCAATCTCTCCATTGCAGTTGCAACTGCTTCTTTTTCACCGGAAATAACTATCTGATTTGGAGTATTAATATTTGCAACCTCACAAACCCCTACAACTTTAGAACATATATCTTCAATAGTATCAATATCAAGTCCAATAATAGCTGCCATTGTACCTAAACCAGCCGGCAAAGCCTCTTCCATCGCCTGACCTCTCTGCCTGACCAATTTTAAGTTATCCTCAAAATTAATTGCTCCAGCAGAAGTCAGTGCTGAATATTCTCCAAGACTATGTCCGGCAACCATATCTGGTACTAGACCCTGCTTTTTTAAGTAATCATCAATAGCTGCACTCATTGTAAATAAAGCCGGTTGAGTATTTTCAGTTAAATTCAAATCAAATTCAGGACCTTCAAAGCAAATTCTCTTTAAATCTAAATTCAGTATTTCTTCAGCACGATTAAAATAGTCTGCAATTTCAGGATATTTATTATATAACTCCTGACCCATGCCTACTTCCTGGGCACCCTGCCCTGGAAAAATAAATCCAATCTTACTCATACTATTCCTCCCCTATCTCTTTACAAGTTTTTAAAAGCAAATCTTCTGCTTCATTAATAATATTATGTATTATCTCTTCAGAAGATAATATATTTTTTATTAATCCAGAAATTTGACCTGCCATAACGCTTCCAGTGTCAACCCTTCCTTCACAAACAGCTTCTCTTAATGCTCCCTCACCAGCTTTTTCTATTTCTTCTTTTGTGGCAGATTCAGCTTCAAGCTTATCTAACTTTCTTGTAAGAGTATTTTTAAGTGAACGAACAGGATGACCGGTAGATCTAGCTGAAACAACAGCATCTCTATCTCTAGCATTAATAATTTTTTCTTTATATTCATTAGAAGCCTGACATTCTTCGGCACAGACAAATCTGGTGCCTAACTGAACAGCCTGGGCTCCTAAAAATAATGCTGCCAGTAAACCACGTCCATCAGCAATTCCTCCAGCAGCAATTACCGGAACATCAACAGAATCAACAATCTGTGGAATTAATGTCATTGTTGTAAGGTCACCTATATGGCCCCCGGCTTCATTTCCCTCGGCTATTACAGCAGAAATCTCCATTCTGGACATTCTCCTGGCAAGGGCAGATGATGAAACAACAGGGATAACTTTGCAGCCTCCAGCTAGAAATCTATCAATATATTTCCCAGGATTTCCAGCACCAGTGGTGACAACAGGAACTTCTTTTTCTGCAACTAAATCAACAACTTCCTCCACATATGGAGATAATAACATAACATTAACTCCAAAAGGTTTATCAGTTATCTCCCTGACCTTATTAATCTCCTGTTCAACTATCTCGGCTGGAGCATTACCTGACCCAATAATTCCAAGACCACCTGCCTTAGAAACAGCCCCTGCCAGTTCTCCAGTAGCTACCCAGGCCATTCCTCCCTGAATTATTGGATATTCTATTTCTAATATATCACAGATATCAGTCTTAAAAAAACTATTCATGATCTTAACCTCCCTGATTCCACTCTAATACAGCACTGGCCCAGGTCAAACCCGCTCCAAATGCAACAAGTACTAGAATATCACCATCTTTTATTCGATTATTTTCAACTGCTTCAGCAAGAGCTATTGGAACAGATGCACTGGAAGTATTACCATATTCAGGTAAATTAACTATCACACTATCCTCATCAAGTTTTAACCGTTTTGCTGCAGCAGAAATAATTCTTGTATTGGCCTGATGTGGCACAAAAAAGTCAACATCATCAGGTTCTAATCCGGCTTCTTCTAATACTTTTAAAGAAGCAGCCCCCATCTTTTTAACTGCAAAACGGAAAACCTTATTTCCTTCCATTGTAATAGTATGCATATTATTAGTGACAGTTCTTTCACAGGCTGGATTCAATGATCCACCAGCTTCCTGATAAAGTGTATTACCACCACTACCATCTGAACCAAGGTGAGTAGCCAGTATGCCACCTTTTTCTCCTGCTTGAAGAACAGCTGCGCCAGCACCATCACCAAATAAAATACAGGTTCCCCTATCTTTCCAGTTAACAATTTTCGATAGAGTCTCAGCTCCTATAATCAAAACATTCTCATACTGGCCAGACTCTATAAATTGAGAACCAACACTTAAAGCATATACAAATCCAGAACAGCCGGCTTCAAGATCAAAAGCAGCAGCATCTTTAGCACCAAGCTTATCCTGAATCAAACAGGCAGTAGCTGGAAATGCCATATCAGGCGTTACAGTTGCAACAATAATTAAATCAAGTTCTTCACCTGAAAGTCCGGCATCAGCTAGAGCTTCTTCTGCAGCTTTAAAAGCCAGATCAGATGTCGGCTGATCATCTGCTGCTATATGTCTCTTTTCAATTCCAGTTCTCTGTCTTATCCACTCATCACTTGTGTCTACCATTTCTTCTAAATCAAAATTTGTTAAAACTTTCTCCGGCACATATTTACCAACACCGGTTATTACTGCTTTTCTATTCTTATTCATTAATTTTCACCATCCCTGGCTATCTCAGATGCAATTTCCGCCACAACCTGCTCTTTAATAGTATCCCGGGCAACCCGGATTGCATTGAAAAAAGCAGTAGCATCTGAGCTCCCGTGACCAATTATTACAATCTCATTAAGGCCTAATAAAGGAGCACCGCCATATTCTCTATAATCTACTTTATTTTTCATCTTTTTTAAATTATCTTTAACTAAAAATGCGCCTAATTTACTCTTTAGATCTGAAGTTAAAGCATCTTTTAATAATGAAAACATAAATTCTGCTAAACCTTCAGTTGTCTTCAAAATTACATTTCCTGTAAAACCATCTGTTACGATTACATCATATTCTCCAGTAAAGATATCTCTACCTTCAATATTTCCAGCAAAGTTATCAATTCTTTTATCATTGTCAATTAACTCAAAGGCCTCATTTGTAAGTTTACTGCCTTTACCCTTTTCTTCCCCAACATTCATCAGGCCAATCTTGGGTTTATCTCTATTAAGTATCTTTTTAGCATATATCTGTCCCATCAATGCAAATTGCTGAAGATATTCAGGTTCAGCATTGGCATTCGCACCGGCATCTAAAATTAAAGTTGGTTTATTTTCAGTTGGAAAGAGAGTTGAAATAGCAGGCCTTTTAATCCCCTTTAGCCTCCCGACTTTTAGAACTCCTGCTGACATCGCAGCACCAGTACTGCCAGCTGCAATTAAAGCTTCAGCATCTCCTTTTTTCACTAATTCAGAGGCAACCACAATTGATGAATCTTTCTTTTTCCTTATGGCTTTAGCAGGAGAATCTTCCATAGTTATTTCTTCAGTTGCATTTATAACCTGTAATCTTTCCTGATTATAACTTTGATCTTCCAGATAATTAGATATTAAATCCTCTTTACCTACGAGCTTTAATGTAATATCATCAAAACTATTTACTGCTTTTAAAGACCCTTTAACAACAGCCTCCGGGGCATTATCTCCACCCATAGCATCTACAGCAATTATCATGATAAGACCTCCAGATAATTATTATTCAGCAAATTTTAACTTTACTTATCTCCTAATAATTATATATAAAATCAAGGCCTTATGCAAATTATTTAATTTCTACAATGTCAAAATTAAGTAAGAAAAAAGACCTGCAATAGCTGCAGGTCTAAACTAACGAATATTAGTTTGAGGTGATTTCTTTACCTTTGTAATGTCCACACTCAGGACATACCCGGTGAGGAAGAATTTGTGCTGTACAATTTGAACATTCTATTAAGTTTGGAGACTTCAATTTCCAGTGAGTTCTTCTCTTTCTCTTTCTGGATTTAGAAGTTCTTTTCTTTGGTACTGCCATTACAAAAACACCTCCTTTATTTCAAAAAAACCTAATCAATTATTCCTCGTTATAAAGTTCTCCTAATTTCTCTAAACGGGGATCAATATCTTCTTTTTCACAGTCACAATTAAACTCATTTAAATTCTGACCGCATTGACTACAGATCCCTTCACAATCAGAGCTACAAACTGCTTTACTCGGAATCGTCAGAATAAGGTTCTCTTTAAGTTTATCACTTAAATCGACATGAGCCAGATCATCAATTTCACTTTTTTCAATAATAAATTCCATATCAGTCTCAATTGAATACCTGAACTGATCCAGACATCTGGTGCAGGCTAACTTATAGCCACCTTCAAGCTTGCCTGTAAAGACAAACTCATCTTCATCAGCATAAATATCAACCTTAACATCAAGGGGCTCATCAACATTAATCTCCCTCTGAAAATAATCGATATCTTCAGGAAGATATTTTCCAGTTATTGTAGTATAACTGCCCTTCTCCTGATATTTTGTAAGATCAATTATCAAAAGGATTCCCTCCATAAAGCTCAAATTCTTAAACAAAACTACAAGCAAAAATTATTATACATCATAAATAGCCCTGTTGTCAAGAAAAACTATCCTTCTAAGATCTCTGCAGTATCTCTTGCAATAACCAGTTCTTCATTTGTCGGGATAACAAATACCCTTGTATCAGAACCAGCTTTTGATATCTCTATTTCTTTGCCTCTAGAATCATTAGCTTCTTTATCCAGTTCAAAACCTAAATACTCAAGTCCATCTAAAATACCCTCTCTAATTTCTATTGCATTTTCACCAATACCAGCAGTAAATACAATAGCATCAACGCCACCCATAGCAGCAGTATAAGCTCCAATATATTTTTTGACTCTATAATTAAATACATCTCCAGCCAATTGAGCTCTCTCATTCCCATCGGCAGCAGCTTCCTGAATATCCCTGGAATCATTGCTAATCCCTGAAATTCCTAAAAGTCCACTTTTCTTATTCATGATATTATCAATTTCTTTACTGGATAAATCTTCTTTTTCCTGTAAGAAAGGTACAATTGCTGGATCAATATCTCCACATCTTGTACCCATTACAAGACCCTCTAATGGAGTCAGGCCCATACTTGTATCAATTGATTTACCATTTTTAACTGCAGCCACACTGGCACCATTACCAAGATGGCAGGTAATAATTTTTGAATCATTAAAATCTTTATCAATTAGTTTAGCTGCTCTTTTTGCAACAAACCTGTGAGAAGTTCCATGGAATCCATATCTTCTAACACCATACTTTTCATAATACTCATATGGAAGAGCATAAGTATATGCTTCAGCAGGCATAGACTGATGGAAAGCAGTATCAAATACACCAACTTGAGGTTTTTCAGGCATTAATTCCTGACAGACTTTTATACCGGCAATATTAGGCGGATTATGGAGTGGAGCAAGATCAGAAACATCTTCCATCTGCTCAACCACTTCATCTGTTATTTTTACAGAATCAGCAAATTTTTCACCACCGTGAACAACCCTGTGACCAACGGCATTTATTTCATCCATGCTAGCTAGAACACCATGATTATCATCTAAAAGAGCATCAATAACCAGGCTAATTCCTTTACTATGATTAGGAATATCTTCTTTTATGACTATCTCATCACCATTAACTTCATGCTCTAAAAATGAATCATCAATTCCAATTCTTTCAACAATACCCTTTGCCAGTACATTTTCATTTTCCATATTAAATAATTGATATTTAATTGATGAACTTCCACTGTTAAGTACTAAAATTTTCATTTTTTTAAAATCACTCCTAATTTTTTATTAATAATTTTTTTATACCTGAAGAGCAGTAATTGCTGTCAGATTAACAATATCATCAACTGAACAACCTCTTGATAAATCATTGACCGGCTTATCCAGGCCCTGAATTATTGGGCCAACAGCTTCAGCCTTAGCCAGCCTTTGTACCAGTTTATAACCAATATTCCCGGCTTCTAAATCTGGAAAAACCAGGACATTAGCCTGACCTGCAACTTTACTATCAGGGGCTTTTCTCTCAGCAACTGATGGAACTAAAGCAGCATCTGCCTGCATTTCGCCATCAATCGATAAATCAGGTGCAATCTCTTTAGCTTTTGCTGTTGCCTGTTGAACTCTTTCAACCAGCTTATGCTTTGCACTACCCATTGTTGAAAATGAAAGCATGGCAACCTTCGGATCCAGTCCAGCTATCTTACTGGCTGTATCAGCACTGGCAACAGCTATTTCACCTAAAGTATCAGCATCCACTTCAGGATTGACAGCACAGTCAGCCATGATCATTTTTCCATCCTGGCCAAAACTCTTATCAGGCACAATCATTACAAATGCTCCTGAGACTGAATTAATACCTTCAGCAGTCTTAATAATCTGTAAGGCTGGCTTTAAAACATCACCAGTTGGACTGGCAGCACCTGCCACCATACCATCAGCCAGACCAGCTTTAACCATCAAAGTCCCATAATATAATGGTTTTTCAATCATTTTTTCAGCATCTTCCATTGTTATACCCTTATGTTTTCTTAAATCAACAAATAACTCAATTAAATCAGTTCTCTCATCAGTTGCCTCTGTCGGATCAATCATTTTACAACTTTCCAGATCAACCCCTAAATCATTGCCATCAGATAAAATCTTCTCGCTATCACCTATTAAAATAATTTCAGCAATACCATCTTCAACTATTCTTGCAGCAGCCTCTAAAACTCTACTATCTTCTGTTTCCGGTAAAACGATAGTTCGTTTTAATGCTGATGCCCTTTCCTTTATTTCATCTAAAAAATTCATAATTCCCCCCTTGCCTTGCTGTAAATAAAATTCTTTGATATTATAAAGTTAATTGAATATTCTAGTGAAAAATCTTTCAATATACTTAATTCAACATAAGTATAAAGATTCCTGCTAAAAATATAAAGTAAAACTTATCAAATTTTTTTGAAAAAGGTGATAATATGCAAGCTACAGGGCTAATAGTAGAATATAACCCCTTTCATAATGGGCATGATTACCATTTAAAGCAATCTAAATTAATTACTGATAACCAGCCAGTGGTAGCAATAATGAGCGGCAATTTCACCCAGAGAGGTGAGCCAGCTATCTTTGATAAATGGATTAGAGCTAAAATGGCGATCCAGGCAGGAATTGACCTGGTCATAGAACTACCTCTAAGCTATGCAATCAGAAGTGCTGAATATTTTGCCAGAGGTGCTACTTTAAGTCTTGCCCATACCGGCCTGGTTAATAATATTGTCTTTGGAAGTGAAAAAGGCCAATTAAAAATCCTAAAAGCAATTGCCAGTCTACTTGCTACAGAACCTCCTGAATTTCAAAATATATTAAAAAGAAACTTAAATAACGGATTATCTTTTCCAGAAGCCCGGGCTGAAACAATCAAAGAAATGCTAGGAGACGAAGCATTTAAAGCTATCAATAAACCTAATAATATCCTTGGAATCGAATATCTAAAAGCTATTAAAGAATATGATCTACCGATCCAGGCCAGAACAATAGAACGTAAAGCAAGCAACTATCATGATGAAACTCCTGGTCAATCAGAGATTGCAAGTGCTACTGCAATCAGGAACCTGGTTTATAAAAATCAGATCGAAATAGCAAAAAGCTATATTCCAGAATTTAATCAAAATTTATTCAAAAGTTCTATCCATACTGGCAAAGGTCCTGCCAGACTTAAAACCTGGGAAGAATATACCCTATTTAAAATTAGAAGTCTTACCAGAGATGAACTGCTGGATATTCCTGCAATTAGTTACAATCTAGCAAATTCAATTTTAAATTATAGAAATAAAATTACAAACTATAATGATTTAATTAATCGCTTGACCTCAAAAACTTATCCAAAAAGCAGAATCACCAGAGCATTATTACAAATTTTATTAAGATTAAGCAAAGCTAAATATATAGAGCACAGGCTTGAAGAGCCAGCATATCTTAGAGTCCTGGCAGTAGGTAAAAAAGGTGAAAATATATTATCAGAGCTGGCAAATAGAGCAAAGGTACCAGTTATCATTCAACCAGCTGAATATTTAAAGGAGCCTGATTTTAACAGCTCAGACAGACTAAAATACCAGCTATCCCTGGATATCCATGCCAGTAATCTTTACTCACTAATAATTCCAGCCCAATCAGCTAAAACAGGAAATAAAGACTTTACTCAACGTTTAATTGCTCTAAAAGATCTCTAAAATCAGGCGATTCAATAATCTCAATATCTACACCAAGGCTTTCAATAATAACACCGTGATCTTCAGGTAAAATAAAAGTTGATATTCCGTCATTTTCAGCAGCTATTATTTTTAAGAGTTCACCGCCGACTCTGCCAATCTCTCCATCAAAATTAATCGTACCGGTTCCAGCATACCTATTGCCTCTGGTAATGTCCTCTTCTGTCAGCTGATTATATATCTCAAGAGAGAACATAACACCTGCTGATGGACCCACAATATTTTCTGATGTAAAATTAACATATTCAGGCATATCATAATCCAGACCAGCTGTTGTTATATAAATTCCTAAAGAGGACCTCCCGACTTCCTCTGGATGCTCAGCTGTTGTTATCTCAAATTCCAGTATTTCTTCATCTCGTTTAACCTCAAGCAATAATTCAGTTCCAATCGGATAAGATTTAATTAATTCAACAGCTTCAGATGCAAGTTCAACTTCTTTACCATCAATTTTCAGAATTATATCATCAGGTTCAAGAATCTCTTCAGACTGGCCATCTTCAACCAGGTCAACAACTTTTACTCCCTCACCTCTCATTTCAACATCATAGCCAAGTTCTCTATAGGCAACAGCCTGGGCTGATAACTGACTTTCAACCATCAATTCCTGCATTAGATTCAAATATTCTGACTCAGACATCCCAGGTGGTATGGCAGTTCTCACAGGAATCAGTTCTTTGTTTTCAGATGGAAACAAATAAAATACAGCAACATCCCAGAAAGAAGCCCTTCGCTGGCTAACTGAGGTAAGATAAAATCCTCCCCAGTCATCATCTCTATAACTACCCTCAACAGTTATCATTTCACTTAAATTAAGAGCAGGGCCTGGCTCAGATATAAAATATTGTGAAGGTATAAAATTAACTGCAACAAATAATATCAATAAAACACCAATTATTTTATTTTTTAGCGGAATTCTTCTCATCTAAACCATCCTTTAAAAACTATTATTGAGGAAGCATAACAACAAAATTGCTCCCTTTATCACTATCTTCTAAAAAGATATCGCCTCCTAAAGCAGCGACAATCTCTCTGGTAATTGCCAGGCCGAGCCCGGAACCTCCAGTTTCTCTAGATCTTGATCTATCAGTTCGATAAAACCTCTCAAAGATCAAATCTTTCTCCTCTTCTGGAATCCCAATTCCAGTATCTTCAACCTCAAGTCTCAGATTATCATCTATAAGGTTAACTCTCACATCTACCCTGCCACCAGCTTCAGTATATTTAAAAGCATTGGTTATTAAATTATTTAAAATAATTTCAACTGCCTGCCGGTCAAGGCTTATCCTGTCAAGGCCTGCAAAAACCTCATAGTTATAATTAATTTCCTCATTTTCAGCTTTCTTTACATAGAAATTCAATAACTCATTAAAATATTCATTGCCATCAACTGTCTCAATATTTACATCAGTCAATTTCTTTTCAAGTTCAACCAGCTCAGTTAACTGACCGGTTAAGTTAGTAATTCTATCAACCTCTTCATTTATACTCTCAAGGTTTTCTGCATTCAACTCCAAAATCCCATCTTCTAATGCTTCAACTGTGCTCTTTAAATTATGGAGCGGAGTCCTTAACTCATGGCTAAAGTCAGCAGCAGATTCCCGGCGAATCTTCTCAAGATATTTCAACCTGCCGGCAAGACTTTTTATCGCCAGGCCTAAAGACCTTAACTCGCCAGATAATTTTTCAGGAACCTCAATCTCATAATTGCCTTCCCCTAACTTGCCAACTTCATCAGCAAGTTTATTTACAGGCATTGCCAGTTTCCTGGATAACCAGAAACTAATCAAGCCACCGGCAAAGACCAGTACCATTCCAAGGGGCAGAATAAATCTATTAATTTCATTTCTAAAATTAGCTGTCTGTTCAGCTATTTCAGAATAGATAGCCGGTTGACCATCCCGTTCTGGCCAGATTAAAACACCAAAATCTCTCTCATTAATAATAATATGATAGCCCTGACTTAAATCTGCCTCTTCAAAGAGTTGCATCATCCGTCTGCCTCCGCCTGAGCTCATCCTTCTATTATCCATCATATCATGATGGTCCATATGACCATTCCCAGGGTCAGCAATATATTCTAATTGATTTATCCTGGCAAATTGCTCAATATGATCATAAACAGCCTCTTCACCTTCATTATCATAAATATCAATCAGTTGCCGCTCAAGCCGATTAATATTTGCAGCCTCTTCCTGCATCTGATAATCAGAAAAATATCTATCAAGGCCATAATTAAACAGGATCGTAATTGCAGCCAGACCAACAACTAGTAATATAATTATCGAAATAAATATCCTGAATCGCAAATTATTCATAATTAATCACCCTGACTATCATCAAGCTCAAATCGATAGCCCATCCCATAAACAGTCTCAATCAACTGATCCTTTTCCAGTCCCAGCTTCTTTCTTATATTTTTAATATGAACATCAATCGTCCTATCAAAGCCGGCATAATCAAGCCCTAAAGCCCGATTAACCAGTTGTTCTCTGCTCAAAACCTGACCTCTGTTCTTATAGAACTCATAGAAAATATTAAATTCAGTTCCAGTCAAATCAACATCTTCACCGGCAAGAAAAACTTTACCTGCAGCCGGTTTAATCGTAATATCATAGCCAGGCAATTCTATAACTTCACTTTTTAACCTGCCAGTCCGCTTTAAAATCGCCTTAACTCTGGCAATAAGCTCTCTGGGGCTAAAAGGCTTAACCAAATAATCATCAGCACCCTTTTCAAAACCCTTGACCCGATCATCTTCATCTGATCTGGCAGTCAGCATCAAAATTGGCAGATCATAAAAATTTCTGACCTCTTCTGCAATCTCCCAGCCATCAATTCCAGGTAACATTATATCTAATATCAATAAATCAGGCGGATCAGACAATACTTTTTCTAAAGCCATATTGCCATCACTTGCAATCTCAACCTCAAAACCAGCATCTTCTAAATACGAAGATACTATCTTTCTAACCTTTTCTTCATCCTCAACTAAAAGTATTTTCTCTTTCATCTTACCTAAATCCTTCCTGACTCCTTATAAATCAATTATTGCTAAATACCACTCTAATTATATCAGATAGTTATCTAAAAATAAATAAATTGATTTGCAAAATACATTTAATTAAATTCAGAAAATTCCAAAATAGCTTGCTTTAAGTACAATAAAAAGAGCCAGCCAAAGTCCTGGCCGACTCTCATAATTATACAAAATATTTTCTGTTTTTAACAGGGACCTGGTCCATACCCGACAGTTACCAGGTCCTATCTATTAACAAATTTCACAAAGTCCTATATCTGTATATTATACACTTTTTAAGTATATTATTCACAGGGGATAGCCTCATATCCATTTATATTTTCATAACAACCTTCCAGCTCAATACCCTCATTTAATAAATTAATCCCGGGACTACCAATCTCATCAAACCTGGCAGCCAGGGCATAGCCACAGGATGAACTGATTTTACGGGGTACCGGCTTTAACTGACAGTCAACCCCTTCAGATTTCAGAAATTTTTCAGCTCGCATTGCATCATTAGTTGTTGGAAATGTAAATAATAAATTCAAAATCTATCCCCCCAATCTAAACTATTCATAAATCTAAACTATTTAGTTAATAAATGATATTGCTGTCCATCTTCCTGCTCTTTATATTCCAATCCAGCCTTCTTTAAGAATTTGCCAACATTTTCTCTAGCAACTTCAGTATCAACAATAATATCTAAATCCTTATCCCCTGCTTCAACAGCCTGCTTAACTAATAATACAGGTTGTGGACAGGAAAGTCCAGAAGTATCAATTAATTTTTTAGACATTTGAGCTAGCCTCCCTTCTTCTAGTAGCTATCTCTTTATTATTTTGAGTAATATTAACCCAGGCTAGAATAAATAACGCAATTATCAGACCAATAGTTGCAGCTCTTCCATTAAAGCCAACGCCATCAGGACTACCTGCAAGCCCAAAATTATGGGAGATAGCAGCCCCAAAGACCATGCCAAAAACAGCTATTACTGAATCAATATTTCCTTCACCGGCAAGAATAGTCTGCCTTAAAGGACAACCACCTAACATGATAGCTGTTATACCAACAACAAACATCCCAAGAAAATTCCAGAGATAATCAGTATGGGCAACAGCCTGTCCAGTAAATCCAGGGTTGAATTGACCTAAAGCAATATTTGCACCAGTGGCAACAACTATAATAGCTATCATCCCTTTAAACAAATCAAAATCCCTTACTAATATAACATCTCTTATTGCACCAGCAGAACAGATCCTGCTCCTCTGGGCTAGCCCGCCAATTAACAGACCAACCACTAAAGTAATCCAGAGCGGAGCAAACTGAGAACCAGGTCCACTCTCACTTAAAAAGATAAATTCTGGATTAATTAATCTCAATAATAATAGGCCAATAGCAACAGCAGGGAATAAATACCCCTTTGTATCCCTTTCAGTGCTGGCCCTTCCTAAAGAGAAGCCTTTTTTCAAAAATTCAGTTGCCAGATAAACCCCTGCAACAAAGCCAAACAAGCCACTAATAGCTGTCCAATCGCCACCACTTAACCGTAAGACCATTCTCCAGGGACAACCTAAAAAGACCAGTGCTCCAATCATCATAGCAGCCCCTAAAAAGAATCTGGTAAATGGTGATGATCCTGATTGTACCTTATATTCTCCTTTAACTAAATTAGCAATAACAAAGGCTCCTATTATAAAGCCTACAATCTCCAATCTGATATTCTGAACCACTCCAGCCCTATGTAATCCAAGGCCTCCAGCAACATCTCGCCAGAAACAGGCCAGGCAAAGACCCATATTAGCCGGGTTCCCCAGCCACATTAATAAAGACCCTGCAAGTCCAATTACAACTCCTGTTAAAATTATTACTCTACTCTGTTTCATATAATCCCCCCTAAGAATTATGTGAATATTTTATTATAACTTCCTAAATGATTATAACATAAAACAGAAAAACAATAAACACTTTTGATATAAAAAATAATCTTTTTTTATATAACTCCCAAAAAAACTTGAAATTACAGCCCGATTAAAGATATAATTAACATAATAAATTAAAATAATAGCAAATATAATATTAAGAAATAAAAGGAGAGATAAATTGTGGATACAATCTATTTAGATAACTCAGCTACTTCCTACCCCAAGCCGGAGCCAGTTATAGAAGCTATCTGTCATTTCATGCAACACGTTGGAGCAAATCCTGGCCGGGGAGGCCATTCCAGTTCATTATCTGCCAGCAGATTAATTCTAGAAACAAGGGAATTAATCGGAGAGTTCTTCGGCGGAAGATCACCAGAAGAAGTAATTTTAACCCAGAATATAACCCATGCCCTTAACATCGTTATTAAAGGTTATTTAAATAAAAATGACCATGTTATAACAACAAAATATGAGCATAATTCAGTCTTAAGGCCATTAAATAGATTAAAATCAGAGAAAAATATAAGTTACGATTTTTTACCTGTTTCAGAAGAAGGAGATTTCGATTTAAACTCCCTGGACAAACTAAAAAGAGATAACACCAGGCTTATAATCATCAATCATGCCTCTAATGTCAGCGGTGTTATTCTAAATATTAAAAAAGCCATAGACTGGGCAAATTATAATAACATACCTATTATGATAGATACAGCCCAGACAGCTGGCAGTTATAAAATCAACTG